>JAWOIG010000141.1:0-7639 GCA_046484775.1 Clostridia bacterium
GACTGGAAATAGCCCATGGCGGACCCTTTTTTTTCACCGGGCACACCCCTGATGCTCTGGGCCATCATTACGGGAAGTATCATTCCCATTGAGAAACCCGCAGCTATCTGAAATGCAAACAGGAGCAATGCCGTTTCCAGATGCGGGGTGATGAGGAATATCAATCCGGACGCAAGGAACGCCGCGCACACCGTCCTCTTCGGGCCGAACCGTCTCTTCAGATATGTCCCGCTCAGAATTGCACTTGCTATGCCCGTCATCGTGAATACCGCCGTCAGCACTCCGATCATGGCTTCGTTTATCCCGATGCCCTTGGCAAGCATCGGTGTGAATGTGAAGACCGATGCAAAAACAGCAAACTGGAAGAATATCGTTATTATGGATGAGTACAGCAGGTCCCTGTCGCCTATTACCTTCAGAAGTTCCGGTATGCTGTGCTTCCTGTGTTCAGGATGGTATGTGTCGGACGGCATCAGAAACCATGGGACCATCGACAGGGCCGCCGCAATGCCCCCAAGAAAGAAAGCCCAGCGCACGCCCAGCATCTGCGCAATGAATCCGCCCGCCAAAAGCGCGCTGCTCCTTCCGATTTCAAACGCCGCGCTCATGTTTCCCATCGTTCTGTGGCCGTCTTCATGCGGGAATGCTTCCGTAAGATACCCGGGTATAACTATGCTCGTAGCCACTCCCATTCCTGCCATGGTCCTGAATATCAGCAACTGTACCGGCGTCTGAGCAAGCCAAAGCCCGATTCCGCTCGCAACCGATATCATGAGCCCGGCGCCGATGAACAGCTTTCTTCTCTTGACGACATCCGACAATATTCCCATGGGAAGCCGAAGGGCCATCTGCGCTATTCCGTACGAGCCCACTATAAGTCCGACCATCACCGCATCTGCGCCCATGGCGGTGGCGTGGTTGGAAAGCACGGATCCGTATGTATAGAGTGAAAACCAGTACAGCGCTACTACGGTGTAAACGGAAATAACGCTTTTTTTATCATGTTGAACCATATGCTGCCTTTCGTTATCCCAAATGATAGCATGCCGAAAAACCCATTTCAATCAATTTTCCCGCAAAAAGAAGATATGTCATCGCTTGAATCCGGCGAATGACTCATGACGACTCATGACGCCGGCAAATCCCTATTTGCCCGGCTTCGTGATGAACCTTATGTTTTTTACAAGATAGTCCAGCCCCGAGTATATCGTTATCAAAACCGCGGCTCCCATCAGAATGTCTGCCAGATACCATATGTCGATCATATCCGACAATAACACGGCTACGATGGCGACGATCTGCGTCACCGTCTTGATCTTTCCCCATATGCTTGCCGCCACAACGACGCCTTCGCCGGCGGCCACCATTCGTATCCCCATTACCATGAACTCCCTGGCCATGATTATCATTACTATCCAGGTCGATATATCCGACCTTACGATCAGTACCAGCAGCGCGGAAAGCACCAGAAGCTTGTCGGCTATCGGGTCGAGGAACTTGCCGAGGTTTGAAACCTCGTTTCTTCTGCGGGCAAGGTTTCCGTCTATGATATCCGTAATTCCGGCAAGTATGAACACGGCGATGGCCAGGATGGTGCCGGAATTTTCCAAAAACAATGCAAATGCCCCGGGATACCATGAAGCGGGAGGCAATGCGAAAATCATGAATACAGGTATCAGGATTATCCTGAAAACAGTGACTTTGTTGGGCAGGCTCATCTATATCGTTTCTCCTGTCAGATCGTAATCGTTTGCATCAAGTATCCTTACCCGGGCAATGCTCCCCGGAGTCAGCGGCTCCTTCGCGGCCACATATACAAGACCGTCGATTTCGGGAGCCTCGCCGTATGAACGGCCTTCGTAAAATATGCCGTCATCCGAAACATTACCAATGATTATATCATAAATTTGCCCGACCCGCCTCATGTTGAGATCCCTCGATATGTCCTTTTGAATCTCCATCAGCCTGTCCCTGCGGGCTTTTGAAACCGAAGGTTCCACTTTTCCCTTGAGCTTGTATGACGGCGCCCCGTCCTCGTCGTAATATGTGAAGACGCCTACCCTGTCGAAGCAGTTTTCCCTTACGAAAGATTCAAGTATCCTGAAGTCATACTCGCTTTCCCCCGGGAACCCAGTTATGAAGGTCGTCCTTATCACTATACCGCTTATCCTGTCCCTGATCCTTGCCAACAGCTTCGTGTAGTCTGAAAGAGTGTCCTTTCTGCCCATCAGTCTCAGGATTCTGTCAGATGCATGCTGGAACGGAATGTCCAGGTAATTCAGTATCTTATCCTCGGCTTTGATCAAATCCAGCAGTTCATCGGTTATGAGCTCCGGATAGCAGTAAAGGAGCCTGATCCACTTAAGCCCCTCAACCTTCACCAATGCGCGGAGCAGCAAAACGAGGGACGGGCCGCCGTATATATCCGTTCCGTATGCCGTGGTGTCCTGCGCCACAAGAATTATTTCCTTGACTTTCTTTTCACCGCACAGCCCTTTTGCCTCGGCAGTTATATCCTCGATGCTCCTGCTGCGCAGCCTGCCCCTTATCGACGGAATCATGCAGTATGTGCAGGCATTGTCGCAGCCATCCGATATCTTAAGATAAGCGCTGCCGTTCGTTTCGCTGAGATTTCTCGGAAGATTCAAAAAGGCGATGTCTTCGCGTTTGCCCGAATAAACCGCCTTCTCCCCGTTTTTTATAAGGTCGCCGATATTTGATATGGCATCGATGCCTATGCAAAGGTCAACCTCCGGAATTTCCTCAAGTATTTTCTCCCTGTACCTTTCGGTGAGGCATCCCGCGACTATGAGCTTCTTCAACGACGCCCCGGTCTTGAGGGCCGCGGTCGCAAGGATGACTTCAATGGCCTCCTCAACGGCGGGCTCAATGAATGCACATGTATTGACGATTGCAATATCCGCCTTTTTCTCATCATTTGTAAGCGTGTAACCGGCATTTTCCACTGCCTTCGACAAGATCTCGCTGTCAACCGTGTTCTTTGGACAACCCAGCGATATCACCATCACATATTCCATAAATCCTCCATGCCCAGGACGCTGCATATCGTATCCCCGTCAAATCCCCTTGAAGCCAGGTATGACGCCGCTCTCTTCCTGTCGGCCCCATCCCTCCTGAATCTTTTCTCAAGCAGCCTTGCGGCTGTTTTATTATCATCGATATTCAGTTTCTTTACAACCCTTTCGGCTGTTTCCCTGTCCACGCCCTCCTGTTCGAGCCAGACCGCAAGCATGGCGCGGGATACCGGGGAGGATATCATCTTTCGCTTCGCCTTCTTTTCGGCGAACTTAAAGTCGTCGAGGTATTTATCCGATTCCAGCCTGTCTATTGTTTCCAAGGCGACATCATCGTCGATTCCCTTGCTTTCCATATATGCCAAAAGCCGGCGTCTGGGTCTCAGACCGCCGGCAAGATATCTTTTGCACAGAATTTCAGCTTCAAGAACTTTGTCCCTATGGAGTATTCCGTCGATTTCCTCCCGGCTCAGTTCTTCCTTTTCATAAATGGATTCCGTAAAATAAATCTCCTCGGACAACCGGATTTCACCGCCATCCTCAAAGACAACCAGAAATCCCTTATTCAGCTCCGCTATCCGGTTTATTTTCATTGGCTCCTCCACCCATGTCATCCGGGTTGTTTTTATTGGCTCCTCCGCCCATATTATAGTGAGCCCTTACTTTTTTCTCGACTTCCTTCATTATTTCGGGATTCTCCGTGAAGAATTTCTTGGCATTCTCCCTTCCCTGTCCGATTCTTTGTTCGTTGTATGTATACCATGAGCCGCTCTTATTAACTATGTCAATGTCGGCCGCCATATCCAGGATACAGCCTTCGACCGAGATTCCCTTGCCGTACATGATGTCGAACTCGGCGTTTTTAAATGGAGGCGCGACTTTGTTCTTGGAAACCTTGACCCTTGTTCTGGATCCAAGCACTTCCACGCCGTCCTTTATGCTTTCGATCCTTCTGATGTCAAGCCTGACGGATGAATAGAACTTCAGGGCCCTGCCGCCCGGGGTTACCTCGGGATTGCCGAACATGATTCCTACTTTCTCCCTGAGCTGATTTATAAATATTGCGGTTGTGTTTGATTTGCCTATGACTCCCGCCAGTTTTCTGAGGGCCTGCGACATCAGCCTTGCCTGAAGACCGACATGGGCATCCCCCATCTCGCCGTCTATCTCCGCCTTGGGTACAAGCGCCGCCACCGAGTCGACCACTATGATGTCTATCGCTCCGCTTCTTACAAGCGCTTCCGTTATTTCAAGAGCCTGCTCCCCGGTGTCGGGCTGGGCGACGATCAGGTCGTCTATGTTGACTCCCAGTTTCTTTGCGTAGACCGGGTCGAGCGCATGCTCTGCATCCACGAATGCGGCCTCCCCTCCCAATTTCTGGGCTTCCGCTATCATGTGCAGGGCAACCGTTGTTTTTCCCGACGACTCGGGTCCGTAAATCTCAACAATCCTTCCCCTGGGAACTCCGCCTACGCCCAGGGCTATGTCAAGCGACAGGGCCCCGGTCGGTATGCTTGCGATATTCATGTGCGTATTCTCCCCCAGCTTCATCACCGCGCCTTTGCCGAATTGTTTTTCTATCTGCAGAAGCGCCGCATCCAATGCTTTTTTCTTGTCCATCAGTCAAACCTCCAAAAGAACATTTGTTCGTTTTCAATTATATCCGCCCCAACCGGCGATGTCAATAAGAATTATATATAAATTGTCAATTTTTGGCAATAGCTTTTATTTTGTTCGATATCCCCGTTACAATCTGCCTCATTTCATCTATCCCGAACACATACGAAACCACGCAGTAAACGCCCAGCCCCACCGCCATCTCCATGCCGACCCACAAGGCCTGTCCCGATTTTGAAATATTCATTATTCCTCCCCTGAAAATCAGGGTCATCAGATACCTGTCGGCGACAAGCAGGACTACACCCATTATGACCGCGGCAATGGTTGTCTTTTGAATGAATCCGGGACTGTTGATGAATCTGAACCCGGGGATCCTCTTCCTGAACATAGCAAGCAAGCCCACTGTAATGAATATCGTGGCCGCCGTATATGCCAGCGCCACTCCCGCGGCTCCCAGCCCGGTCCCGACGGTCACAGCATATGCCAGTACGAAATTCATTACTATTCCCACGCTCCCCGCAATGAACGGCAGAACCGAATTCTTGGTGGAGTAGTAAGCCCGGTTCATTATGGTATTGACCGACTGCGTAACGACGGACAGTGAATAAAACACTAGCATCGTCGAGGTCAGGACTACCTGGGCTTCGGTCAGCCCCCCCCAGTTGAACAGCAGCTGAATGGTCGGTTTGCTGATGATGGCAAGCCCCACCGCCGACGGCACTGCCAGGAACAGCACGAACCTGAGCGCCGAGTTCAGTTTGCTTCCGAGCTCGCTGAACTTCCCGAACGCATACAAGGCCGACAGCGACGGAAGTATCGCCACTCCCACGGCCTGCGCTATTATTCCCAGCGGCATCTGCCATGTCTTGCCCGCCACTTCCAGGGCGCTCAGACTGCCTTCGTCATAAAATGTCGTATAGTATTTGGATATTATGAAATTCACCTGTATGAATGCCGATGTAAAGAGCGTTGGAACGGCAAGCCTCAGCATCCTGAGAAAATCCGGGTGGCTCATATGAAGCTCGGGTCTGTAATTCCTTAGGTGCTTTATCGTGAACGACAGCTGCAGAATGAAATACAGGAACGAGCATACGACTATCCCAAGCACGACTTTCTCCGCCCCGTAGTTGTCGGCGACGCTGGAATTGCTAAGGAATATTATGCTCAGGACAGTGGCCAGATTATATGCGCACGGACCGAACGCCGCAACCGCGAACCTTGAATAGGAATTCAGGATCCCGTTGCAGAATCCCGACAGCATCATGAAGAAGGATATGGGCATCAGTATCCTGGTCAGCCTCACCGCCAGCTCCATCTTCTCGGGCGGCGCATCCTTGAATCCTTCCGCGATCAACCCCATCAGCTGCGGTGCGAAAACAACGCCCAGGATGCAGATGGCAAGCATTACCAGCATCATTACATTGATGTATGTGCCTACGACCTTCCATCCTTCCTTTTCATTGGATTTTTCAACATACCCCGTCAGCATCGGTATCAGTGAAGCTGCAATCGCACCTCCCACCAGCAAGCCATACATCAGGTCGGGAATCTGGAACGCCGCATTGTAGGCGTCGGCCACGCTGCTGAATCCGCCCATGCGCGCAGGTATCAGGGCCGTCCTGAGAAACCCGAGCAGTCTGCTGATTAGAACCGAAACCATTATCATGGTCGCTGTACTTCTGAAGCTGGCTCTTTCCGTCAATGGAGCATCCTCCGTCTATTGTTTGTCATCCAGTTTGCGTCTGATCATGTCAAGGGCGTTCAGGCAGGCGGCATGGCGTATCCTGTCGCGCCCTCCCCAAAGGTTAAGTTTTACGACCGCGGCTCCCTCGTCATCCGCGAGTGATATGTAAACGAGGCCCACGGGTTTTTCATCGCTTCCGCCGCCGGGGCCCGCAATGCCGGTTATAGCTAATCCAAGGCATGACCCCGCGGTTTTCCTTGCGCCTATCGCCATTTCCTCCGCGGTCTCGCTGCTTACCACGCCGAATCTTTCAATGGTTTCCTCCGAAACGCCGAGTAAATCCGTCTTGGATTTGTTTGAATAAGCGACCACGCTGTATTCAAGCACCGCCGATATGCCCGGTATGTCGGTCAGCATGGATGCAAGCATTCCGCCTGTGCACGACTCCGCGATGGATATCGTGGTATTGCACGAAATCAGCATGTCCGCGACTTTCTCATGAAGCTCCTCGTTTTTGTATGAATATATGTATTGCCCAAGCCTCTCCTCTATTTCGGAGAGCACCGGCGCCATCATCGAGTCCGGGTCCTCGGCACCGGGAATATATTTCACGGTTACCCTGAGGGTGATTTCGCCTTTCTTGGCGTATGGCGCGATCGTGGGGTTGGTCTGTGCAGTGACCAGGTCGCTTATCCTGTCCTCCATCGACGATTCCCCTATGCCGAACATCCTTATGAAAACGGAATGCAGCCTGTATCTGGCGCCCCGCATGAAATACGGCAATACGGTATTTTCAAACATCGGTTCCATTTCCCATGGCGGACCGGGCAGCATGATCACGACCTTGCCGTCTTTTTCTATGATGCAGCCCGGGGCGGTCCCGTTGTCATTCCTTATGATTATGGAATCCCGGGGGAAATATGCCTGCTTTTCGTTGTTCCTGCAGACTTCCCTTCCCCTCTGTGTGAAAAATGCGTATATGCCGTCGAGCGTTTCCTTGTCGGGAATCAATTCGAGGCCGAGCACGCCGGCGACGGTTTCCTTGGTCAGGTCGTCCTGGGTTGGACCGAGCCCGCCTGTCAGAAGAACCACATCGGCGCGAGAGAGCGCTATTTTCAGGCACTCCGATAGTCTTTCCCTGTTGTCCCCGACCACGGTGTGGTAATAGACATAGACATCCGCATCCGGGAAACGCGACGAAACATACCTGGCGTTCGTATTGTTGATCTGGCCCATCAGGAGTTCGGTTCCGACCGCTATGATTTCAGCTGTCAATCTTTTGTTCCCCCTATTGATCGTA
>JAWOIG010000217.1:0-12583 GCA_046484775.1 Clostridia bacterium
GAAAAGCAATCGCCGGTTCGGTGGTAGTCCCGGATTTTGAAACAACATTCAAGGAAACCTCCTTGTCCTCGATGAAGGACAGCAGCTGTGTCATCTCGGTGCCGCTAAGTGAATTACCGGTATAAAGAAGCCCTGCGCCCCTGCCTTTTAGATGAAGTGCGTCTTCCAGCGCTTTCGCCCCAAGGTAGGAACCGCCGATGCCTATGTTGATCAGGTATTCAGACTGTCCCCGTATCATTGCCGCCGCCTCCATTACGCGCTTGACTTCATCGCGATCGTATTTATGCGGCAAATCCATCCAGCCGAGGTATTCCCTGCCCCGGCCAGTCTTCATATCCAGGATAGCAGCCATCTCCGATGCTTTTTCCATGGCTTTTTCGAATTCGCTGCCATTAAAAAAACCTGCACAATAGGTCAGGTCAATTTGTATTCCTTCCATATGTTCCTCCCGTTTTATTCTGTCTGCGCTCTTGAAACCTCTTCGGGCACCACGGCTTCAAGCTTTGTGACCGAGACTTCATACGCAACTTTTTTCACTATATTATCGGAATCAAGCTTCTTCTCATAATAACGGCTTTGAATCCTGCCCCATATCTTTAGGTTCACCCCTATCTGAAGTTTTTCGCAATAACGTGCATTCCGTCCCCAGCAAATGCATGGAATATAATCGGATTTATTGTACGCTCTGTTTACGGCGATCAGCATATCCGTGATTTCCCTGCCGAATGGGGTCGTCCTGTAGTTTGGATCCTTGCAGACATATCCGTCGAAGAATACCGCATTCCTGTTGTGTATGTTTTCCAGACTATCCACGATCCGGGCATCACGGGCGAAAACATTCAGAATAAGTTTGCTATGGCCGTTGATCGTATTGTTGTATGAGCGGAACTGCCCGTCGACTTCAAGAAAAACACCGTTTTTAAGGTTTTCGATTGAAACAAGCCTTTCGGAAACAAGCACAGGTATTGTATCGTGAGAATCACTCAATCTCTCGACATCCATGCTGAATATATAGAATTTTTCGCCATAAATCTCGTGGCTGTAAACGGGCTCCCTGGATACCTCGCCCGCCATATAAACTATATTGTTCTCAAAAAAAGTATTTTCATTTGTCATTATCCCGTCCCCCAGGATTCATTTGTATCCTACTATTTTCAAATTTTATCTTCTTACCGCTCGTAATTTGTATGTCGTTAATTATTATATAACATATTTTGCAAAAAATAAAGTTTTTAATTAACTTGTTTTTACATGTAATTCTTATCATTTGCTATTTAGGGAATGCTGAATAACAAATGATTATAGATATTCAGCCTCAACGGCAACCGATGGGTTGAAAACATTCAATATAAACGTTTCAAACCAACCGGCGAACTGAACAAGCCAACCTGGGATTTAAAATCCGGGAAGGTTCATGATCTCTCGTTTTTGCAGGAAACAGCTTGCTCCCGAGCTTATTGAAAGGTGATTTGGATGGAAAATGCAGGCCGCCTTAACTCACCGACAGTGTGATAATTCCTTATTGGTTCTTCCATTTAGACGATTGAATGCGAGATGGATTAATCCTTGGCCTTAGCCGGCGTTGTAACAGTCGATTCAAGAAATCGTATCGCACGTGGAAACGGTAAATACAATAATGCCTTGCAGGTTGGGAACAGTGACCGTGGTTTTGTTCCCCGTCACGCTGATGTTGATGCCAGTCCGGCCGATATAGACATTTCTCTTTGCATCAGGCAGGTATTTCTCTTCCAGCGAGGTCTTCCAGGCATACTCACGGTTATCCAGCCTAAGGGAAAAGGTTTCGTCCTTCACGTAAAATTCAATGATGCTTTTTAGTCCTGTGTTTATGTCATAATACGTGGAATAAGAAGTACCAAAGCTAGAAAGGAGAAAGATTTCGCTCCCATTGACCAAAATAGCGTTGTGATAGGAGATGCTGGACACAAGGTATACGTTGATGACAATGAATTCACCTTCGAGGGTCTCAGATGAAGACGTCAAAGCATCTGTCTCATCTGTTGCTTTTTTCCCTGAAAGACTTTGACACCCTGTAAATATAGCCGAAACGATACACAATACAGCAATGAAACAAATCAGTTGCTTTCCCATTTGCTTTTCCTCCGCAAAATGATATCCATTTCCACCGAGGCCATTATCCCGTCTTCCGGGATTCATTTGTATCAAATTTTATGTTTTTTTATGCCTTTGAATTTATATGTCATAAAATATTATATACCATATTTTGCAAAATACAAAGTTTTTAAAAAAACTTGTTTTTACATGTCTGATTCCGCCTTTACATCATCATGCCCCTATGCTATAATTCATAAGGCGCTGCGGGGTTTGATACCCTAAATGGCGGGGCGTGGCTCAGCTTGGTAGAGCACTTGACTGGGGGTCAAGGGGTCGCAGGTTCAAATCCTGTCGCTCCGACCAAAACACGGACGGTGGTTGAAATTTGACATTTGACCGCCGTTTTTTTTATGAAAGATGGTTTATTGCGTCTTCTCCTGTCATTTGCAACCCCCGGTTGCGAAAGTTCAAGCTTCCGTATGTAGAACGCAAACCGTGTTTTTGATAATATTAAACCGGTTGAAGAAGGAGGAAATATGAATCTTAACGAAAAAATACTTTTTTGCAGGAAGAAGTCCGGTCTGTCGCAGGAGGATCTTGCCCAACGGATAGGCGTGTCTCGACAGGCCGTGAGCAAATGGGAAACCGGCGATTCCGAGCCGGAGGTCGGGAAACTGCTTTTGTTGTCTGAAACATTCGGTGTGTCGTTGGATTGGCTTTTATCCCGTGAAGGAATATCTGATGATAAAGACGCGGCAATATCCAATGACTCATCCCTCTCTCCTTCATGGGTGGATTCCGTCCCCGGTCTGGTCGGCCGCATGCTTCGCAGGTACGGATGGCTTTTCGGAATATATGTCGCGGCTGTGGGAGCAGGTTTCTCATTGATTGGAGCTTTAACGAAAATAGTCGTGCGTGGAATGGTTTCCGGACTCGACGGTTTCCTCCCGGACGAAACCATCTTTATAGGAGGACCGGAATTCGGTTTTAATGAAAGTTTTTCAAATCTCTTGAAAAACAACCCCGTATCCATTTTCGGGACAGCGATGATCATCTTCGGCATTGTCCTTATAATAACAGGGGTCGTCCTTGCCGTTTCGCTAAGACGACGCTACAGTCTTAAAAGCTAATGACATATCAGCTGTATTCTTAATATTCAAAAAGGGATTCCAGTGCGGAATCCCTTTTATAATCCTTGCTTAACCCGGTTAATCGTCCTTCAAATCATCCGCTGTTGATTTTTTCTCAAGCTCAATGCTTTCAATGTCCTCTTTCTCCTCTTCGAGTTCATCCTTGCTTTGCAGTATCGAGGCAAATTCCGATGTTCCCGTCACTATGTCCTCTTCGTCCCTGGCCAGTCTCTTTTCTTTTCTCGATTTCGCATAAATCAGAATCAAAACCGCTCCGAATACGACAAAGAACAACAAGCCCAGAAGCTGAGATACACGGATGTTTCCCCACATAAGGCTGTCTGTCCGAAGTCCTTCGATGAACATCCTGCCAAAACCATAGAGAGCCATGTAAAGGCAGAATATCTGTCCATTGAACTTCTTTTTCCTGCTTAGTATGACAAGCAGTACGAAAACGCCGATATTCCAGATTGATTCATACAGGAATGTCGGATGAACCGGAAGGTATGGGTTGACATCAATCCCCTTTGCAGCCATGATGCTCAGCTCATTTGATATGGGTACGCTTGTCATCCCCCATGGAAGGTTGGTATTGTAGCCGAACGCCTCCTGATTGACGAAATTTCCCCATCTTCCGATTCCCTGGGCAAGTGCGAAATACGGCCCGGCCAGATCCCCAAGCGCCAGGAAGCTTATTTTCTTGATCTTCCCGTATATGGCAGCGGTCCCCAGGCCGCCTATTATGCCTCCGTATATGGCGAGTCCCCCGTCACGTATGTTTATTATTTCCATGAAGGTCCAGTTCTTGGTGTAGAACACAACATAGAACAGCCTTGCAAAGATAATGGCGACCGGTACCGCGATCAGAAGAATATTTATAACGTCGTCTTCCTTGATTCCATGGTTCTTCGCATTTCTCAGCGCCAGAAATACCGCAAGTGCGAATCCTACTCCGATTATCAGTCCGTACCAGTAGATATCCACGCCAAAAACAGTGAAAGCCACCCGGCTGACATTGACGTCGAAACCTCCGAACAGATTGGGAAATGAAACAGTCGTCATATTATTACCTCCCTAAAAGCTGTAGACATTTTATCATAGTACCAAAGCACGGACAAGCGGATTAGTTTTCAAAATAGTTTTCTGACGGCATCGATGTCCCTGAGTATCTGTTTCTTTAATTCAGTTATACCGTCGAACTTCTTTTCATTCCTTATCATCCTGATGAACAGGACTTCAATTTCCTTGCCATAAAGCCAGCCGCTGAAATCAAATATGTGGGTTTCGATTATTATTCTTTTCTCTTTTGTGACGGTCGGTTTTCTTCCGATATTGGTTATGCTTTTATATTCAACTCCGTCAACGATTGTCCTTGTATAATAAACTCCTGATTTCGGCAGGGCGAAGTCTTCAAGCGGAATTATATTGGCAGTCGGAAACCCGATCTCGGTTCCGATTTTATTTCCATATTCAACAGTTCCTCTGATGGAATAATGCCTTCCCAACATATTTGCAACGGATTCCATGTGTCCGTTCTTCAGCTTATCCCTTATCAGGGATGAGCTTATTATCTGGTTTTCCAGCATAACAGGCGCTACGATGACTACATCGATACCCAGTTTGCCGCCCATGGCAGACAGCATATCAGTATCCCCTCGTCCTCCTTTGCCAAAATTATAATTAAAGCCTGTAACTACAAGTTCAACATTGTATTTATTCTTAAGTATGTCCCTTATGAATTCCTCCGCACCGATATCGGCGAACTTCCTGTCGAAATCAACCAGGCACAGGACATCCACTCCCAGTTCCCTGAATCGCTCAATTTTTCTGTCCAGCGGAGAAATGAGCTTTATCTTTTTGCCGCGCAGAAGATTTCCGGGATGTTCCCTGAATGTATAGATCATCGAACCGATGCCCCTTGTTTTGCATTCATGCACCAGTTCCGCTATCAGAAATTCGTGGGCCCTGTGCACTCCGTCGAAGTTACCGAGCCCGACTCCGTAGCGTTCGTCCTTTCCTATTTCATCGCCTGCACCGATTATTCTCATGACAACCGTTTCCTGCCTTTCAGAACGCACTCATCATTTATGGCACCTATTCCAATCAAACTTTTTTCAAATGATTCAACCAGATACTCGCCGGGCTTGCTGCCGCTCATGTATAATTTAATGCCATTCATATAATCTGCAGTGTCCTTTTCATTAAGCCGTATTCTATCAAGTCCCGTCAGGCCTGCCGCATCAAGGATCAGATCTTCAATCCTGCCTTCATCGGCGGCTTGCTTTATTTCATCAAGGGTGTATGCCCCCGCCTTTGTAAAATTTCCACTGGCAAGCCTTTCAAGCTCTGTCATTACGCCAAAGGACCCAAGAGCCGTCCCTATGTCGTTGCATAGGCTCCTTATATATGTTCCTTTTGAACATTTTACCTCAAACCCGGCTTCGATAACCTGTATTCCTTCATATTCGCGTCTGGCGATCGTAATATTTTCTATTGAATATACATTTATCCTTCTTGGCTCGGGCGTTATTTCTATGCCATTTCTGGCATATTCATACATCTTCTTGCCCCCGACTTTTATGGCTGAATGAACCGGCGGAACCTGAAGGCTTTCCCCTGTAAATGAATTTATGCACTCAATGACATCATTCTCCACAATGGCTCCCGCATCCCTGCGGGCGGTTACCCTGCCCTCAAGGTCATAAGTATCCGTTGATATTCCGATATACATCCCGACTGCATAAGTCTTGTCTTTTTCCATCAGATACCCTGACAGCCGGGTTGCCTTTCCAAGACATATGGGAAGTACTCCTGATGCCAGCGGGTCAAGAGTGCCCGTATGCCCTGCTTTATCCGCTTTGGCGGCTTTTTCACCTCGCGAACCAAGCCAAAGGAAGTTATGCCTTTTTCCTTATAGACATTGATAACTCCGTTAATGCTCATTATTCCCGAATATTTCCGCAAAGTAACCCATTATATATTCCTTTGCCTGTTCAAGGCTTCTGGAAGCGTCTGTAAAGCCGGCCGCCCTGATATGTCCTCCTCCGCTATTGTTTCCCGCAAGCGAAGACACATCAATGCCATCCTCAGCCGACCTGAGATTTACTTTTATAGTGCCGTCGGATGTTTCCCTGATCAGAACCCCTGCCCTGACACCCTCGGTGTTAACAGTAAGGTTCACTATTCCGTCAAAATACTCTTCTTTTCCGTTTAAAAAATCATAATCTTCACTTTTAAGAGTTATGACAGCCAGATCCCCGCCGAAATACAGCCTCATATTGTCGATTGCCGCCCCCTGCAGCAACACCTTTGGATAAGGCATCATATCAAAGGCCCTGTGGGATATCTCCGCTATGTCAATGCCTGTCTCCAGGAGACTTGCGCATATCCTCATGCTCTCAGGTGTTGTATTTGAATAACGAAGCCCGCCTGTGTCCGTGCTAATGGCTGTAAAAAGCGCTTCCGCAGGTCTGCAGCAGATATGATAACCCATATTCTCCATGATCCTGAATACAATCTCGCCTGTGGAGGACGCCGCCGTGTCCACATAATTATTGCGGGCGAATTCCGTGTTTGTCTTATGATGGTCAATATTCCAGGTATTGTCCGACGTGAAGCATGTCTTTCTCAATCCAAGCCTGTTGATGTCCCCGGTATCCAGTGCAATTATCATGTCGGCTTCACAGCCGCGTTCTGTTTCATATAGCTCAATGAAGCTGTCATTGTTCAGGAAATTATATTTGTCAGGTATGGGCTCCTCCAGGACAACCCTGGCATGTTTGTTTTTCGATATCAGAAAATAAGCCATGGCTATTGCGCTTCCCAGTGCATCCCCGTCGGCCGAAACATGTGGGAGAATCACAATGGATCCGCTGTTTTCAACTCCATCCGCAAAAGCCTTGCAAAACTCATTCAGGTTCATTTTCAGAATCCTTCTTGATCGAATCGAGTATTTCATTGATGCGGAACCCCTGCTCGATGTAATTATCGCACTTGAACCTTAATTCAGGTACATATCTCAGGCTCATCCTGTTCGATACAAGCGACCTGATGTATCCTGATGCGCTCTTTATTGCCTTGAGTGAACTCTGTATTGATTCTTCGTCGCCGAACAGACTGACATAAACATCCGCATAGCTCATGTCGTTGGTCACCCTTACTCCGATTACCCCGGGCATTGATGTAAGCCTTGGATCCTTTATTTCTGTCAGCAATATATTGCTGATCTCTTTTTTCAGCTCCCCGCTGATTCTGTCAATTCTCTTGGACACTTTTACTCCTTGATTACCGCCATCTCATAGGCCTCTATTATATCGTTTTCCTTTATGTCGTTATATTTTTCAACAGACATTCCGCATTCGTAGCCGGACTGCACTTCCTTTGCGTCATCCTGGAATCTTTTCAGGGAGGCAAGCTTTCCTTCATAAACAACGATTCCATCCCTTACGACGCGCACATCGGAATTTCTCTTTATACTTCCATCGGTGACCATGCATCCGCCGATTGTGCCGATTCCCGAAACCTTGAATATATGCCTTATTTCCGCATGTCCGGTAACGACTTCCTTGTATTTTGGATCCAGCATTCCTTTCATTGCCGCTTCCACATCCTCCACGGCATTGTATATGATCCTGTAAAGCCTGATGTCCACTCCGGCCGCCTTTGCCGCCTCGGTTACGTTGTTGCCCGGCCTGACGTTGAATCCTATGACTATCGCTCCCGAAACTTCCGCAAGACTTATATCGCTTTCGCTGATTGTACCGGCGGCGCCATGTATTACCTTCACCGAGACTTCCTCATTGGATAGTTTCTCCAACGACTCTGTTACAGCTTCGACGGAGCCCCGTACATCGCCCTTTACTATTATCTTGAGCTCCTTGACCGAACCTTCCTGTATCTGACTGAATAATTCGTCAAGAGTGGCAGGTTTTCTCGCCGTCCTTTGCTGCTGCATGTCGAACCTGCGCCTGTCCGCAAGGCTTCTGGCGGTTCTTTCATCATCAACTGCATAGAAAGTTTCACCTGCACCCGGGACTTCATCAAGACCGACGACAACCACGGGCATTGAGGGACCGGCTTCTTCCAGCGGTTCGCCCTTGTCGTTTTCCATCGCGCGTATCCTGCCGACTGAATATCCGCTAATTACACAATCGCCCACCCTCAGTGTCCCCTTTTGGACAAGCATGGTCGTAACTACACCTTTATGAGCATCAAGTTTTGCTTCGATTACCGTTCCCTTTGCCTGACTGTCCGGATTTGCCCTGAGTTCAAGGACATCTGCCGCAAGAAGCACCATTTCAAGCAACTGGCTGACATTCTCGCCTGTCTTCGCCGATACCGGCACACATATTACATCCCCTCCCCATTCTTCCGGCACAACGCCGTATTCCGTCAATTCCTGCTTTACCCTGTCCGGGTTTGCAACGGGAAGGTCTATCTTGTTTATGGCGACTATTATGGAAACGCCCGCTTCCTTTGCATGGTTCAGCGCTTCAACTGTCTGGGGCATTATGCCGTCGTCTGCAGCTACTACTATTATGGCAATATCGGTTACCTGGGCTCCCCTGCGCCGCATTGACGTAAACGCCTCATGGCCGGGGGTATCAAGGAAAGTAATCGCCTTGCCGTTTATTCGTACGCTGTAGGCTCCCACATGCTGTGTTATCGCCCCCGCTTCCGTGGCCACTACATCAGTATTTTTAATTGTATCAAGAAGACTGGTCTTGCCGTGGTCGACATGTCCCATTACAACTACGACAGGAGCTCTTTCAATCATATTCCCTTCATTCTCTTCCTCATTGTCCTTGAAGAGTATGTCTTCTTCGGTAACCTTTGCTTCAAGCACCGCTTCGATCCTGTATTCGCCGGCGACAAGCGACGCCGTATCAAAGTCTATCTCATCATTTATGGAGGCTATGACGTCAAGCGACATGAGTTTAGTAATAACATCAGATGTCTGTTTTTTAATGGTTTCGGCAAAATGCTTTACGGTCATCGTCTCGGGGAGCTTTACCCTTGTCAGTATTTCCCTTCTGGGCTTGATATCTCCCTTTCTTTTGCTTCTTCTCCTTCGTATATTGTCATCGCTGTAATATTCATTGAGTATGAAATCCTCGGACAGCACTTCGTTTACCTTATGAAGTCCGCCGACATATGGATTTTTCCTGTACTTCTGCGTCTTGGTGCCGGTATTCGTGACTTTATTGGCAGGCGCTTTCTTTTCACGCGAATCCGACTTGTCATCCACCTTGATTGCTTTCTTGTATATTACTTTCTCTATTTTTTTATTTGGTTTCTGTTTTTCCGACTCAAGATCAGCCAGATCCGCAGGTGCATCCGGAACACCGGCTTTCTCCGTTCGCATATCTATCTTCCGTCCCGTCAGGCCAAGTTTCCTGCCCGGTTCATATCTATCTGTTTGCGAGGGCTTGTGTGTTCCGGATTTTGGTGTAAAAACGCGCTTTGATGTTTCTGCTGCAGAAACAGTTTTCTTCTCCTCATCCGCCACAGCCTTGACCGATTCGATTTCAGGTTCTTTATCAGGCATATCGCCGGCTTCCGGTTTTGCATCCACCGCTGTCGAAGCATCCGATTCCACCTTTTGTTCAACCACGGCTTCAACTGGCTCCTCCTCCTTATGTTTTCGAATTACCGTAACCTTTAGTTTAGGTCTTTCTACAACAATCGGTTCCGGAGCAACAGCGGCCTCTTCCTTTTCCTTGGCTTTCTCTGCTTTCTTTACAGTTTTTTCAAGGGTCTTGGCTCCCCTGACCATCCCGCTCATCAAATCGGATGATTCGTCCGAAACGATGAAATTGCCTTTATCTTTTTCAACATCGCCCGGCGTTTTACCGGGAGCCTTGATGATTACTTTCTTTTTGGATACCACATTTCCATCCGTGGTTACCTTCGTAACCTTGCGGGTGGTTATTCCTTTTCTTATTCCCATGCTTTCATACAGTCTGTTCTGCTCTTCAATGGATAGACTGGAAGCAATATTGTCAGCTTCCACACCCATATCCTTCAGCTTTTTCAGTATGACCCCGGGCTTAACGTCAAGTTCTTTTGCAATTTCACTAATCTTTTTATTCATTCACTAACTCCGTTCAACATGCATTCTTGATAAAATTAAATTTCCAAGATTCTTATCCTTAATTCCCACTACCATCCTGTTGTCGCTGCCGGTCATTTTTCCAAGCATCTCGCCGACCCCATATTCCACATACTCTATCTTTCTCGCAGCGCAGGCATTCCTGATTCTTTTCTTCGTATTATCCGACGCATCCTCAGCCACTATTGCAAGAATTACTTTTCCTGCGCTCATTTCCTTAATGCACAGCTCGCTTCCGGTCACGGTCTTCCCTGCTTTCTTCGCCAGTCCGACCAATGGATAAATTCTGTCTGAATCATTCGGCATGCTCTGAAAGCTCCTTGTATATATCCTGCGGTATTTCCGCATCAAGCGCTCTTTTCAACGCCGATGTTTTTTTAGCCTTGTCCATGCATTCTGTTTTCCTGCACAGATATGCCCCTTTTCCCGACTTTTTACCGGTTAAATCCACACAGACGCCTTCTTCAGGCGACCTGACTATCCTTATCAATGTCTTCTTGGGATGCATCACCCTGCAGGCTACACACATCCTCATCGGGATTTTTTTGTTCAATCGATGTCAGCCCCTTCGATATCATTTTCTTCAACTTCATGTTCTTCTTCCGCAACCGCATCTCCGTCGGCTTCATCTTCAATAACTTCATCGTCTTCCGATGCGTCATTGTCCATGAACAGCTGATCAAGCGGGCTGGACGCCTGTGCGTCCCCGCTTTTATCATCCGCGACATGCATCAATTCGCCTTCGATAATATTCCTGAGTTCGGTTTCCGCTATAATGTCGATCTTCCAACCGGTCAATCTCGCCGCAAGCCTTGCGTTCTGTCCGCTTTTGCCAATGGCCAGGGACAGCTGATTGTCGGGTACTGTGACACGGGCCTTCATATCTTCATCGCTGTCATCGTCAGGCTCGAATATATCGACCCTTATGACATCCGCCGGGCTGAGGCTGTTTGAAATGAAAGCCGCCTGGTTCTGGCTCCATTCGATTATGTCTATTTTTTCACCTCTCAGCTCATCGACTACTGCAGTAACCCTTATTCCCTTGTGGCCGATGCATGCGCCCGATGCGTCAACATTGGCATCATTGGAGAAAACCGCTATCTTTGTCCTTGAACCGGCCTCGCGGGCAATGGCCCTTATTTCAACCACTCCATTCTGTATTTCCGGAACCTCAAGCTCAAAAAGCCTCTTGACAAGATCCGGATGCGTCCTGGATACATATATCCTCGGTCCGCGGTTCGTCTTCTTTACTTCGGTAACATAAACCTTGAGCCTTGAACCGACTGAATAATGCTCGCTGGCAACCTGTTCCCTCTGCGACATTACTGCCTCCGTATTCCCAAGGTCCAGGTATACGGTATCCTTTTCGACCCTTCGTATGACGCCGGCTATTATATCCTTGAGTTTGTTGTCATAAATATCATAGAGTTTTTCTCTTTCCGCTTCACGGATTTTCTGCATTATGACCTGCTTCGCAGTCTGCGCGGCTATCCTGCCGAAAGAATGGGGATCCATATATTCCTCGAACTGGAGCTCGTCCCCTATCTCAACTTCGCCATATTCCTGCGCATCGGCCAAGGAAATCTCTATCTCATCATCAAAGACTTCCTCGACGACCGTCTTTATTCTAAGAACCCTGATGTCACCCGTATCCCGGTCAAGGACTACGTTTGTTTCAAAAGTATTCCCATAATTTTTCTTATACGCGGATTCGAGGGCCTTTTCCAAAGCTTCTATAAGGACTTCAGCCTCGATTCCCCTTTCCCTTTCAATCTGCCTTATGGCACTCATCAGTTCCGAAGCCATGCTTCTCCTCCTTCAAATAAATCAGAATTCAAAAACCCTCTTAACTTTTGCCGCATCTTCCAGCCTGAACTCCATGCTTCCTTCGTCAGTTTCAATCGATACAATTCCCTCGCTGAAACCTTCCAGCGTACCGCTCCATATCTTTTTCCCGCGAAACGGAGTGTATAGCCTTATTTCTACTTTTTCACCCATGTATCTTGAAAAATCAGCCTGGCTTTTCAAAGCCCGCTCATATCCCGGTGAAGATACTTCCAGTGTATATGGGCCCTGAATGTCATCGTTTTCATCCAGAACGGCCTCGAGGTCCCTGTGGACCGCAACGCAGTCGTCGATACCCACCCCGTCCTTTTTATAGACATAAATTCGAAGGTAACGGGTTCCTCTTTCCATTATGTATTCAACGTCGACCAGATCAAGACCATGTCTATTCGCTATTTCCCCTGCAGGTCCGCTTACCATGCCG
>JAWOIG010000186.1:0-2521 GCA_046484775.1 Clostridia bacterium
CTCTTCGATGGCATTGATAGGATTCTTTCCGAGCCGGGGTTGCTGGAACACTATAGAAGACAGGCTGAAGGGAGAGGTGGAATTTTCGGGAAGGAAAACGCCGTCAGGGAAATCGAGGCTTTCATAGACGGTGCACTTGACAGGAGGGACCATGCCGATTGAAAAAGTAAGTGTGATTGTTACCGTATACAATGGCGAGGATCATATCGGGGACTGCATCGATTCAATTATCTTGCAGACATACAGAAATATTGAGCTTATCGTTGTCGACGACGGCTCTACCGATATGTCCGGCCATATATGCGACGATTATGCGGCCTGCCATGGATGGATAACTTGCATCCACGGAGAAAATGAAGGGCTTTCGGCTGCAAGGAACAAAGGACTCGATGAGGCTTGCGGAAAATATATAATATTCATGGACGCAGACGACCATGTCGAGCCCGGCATGATTTCGGTTGCCGTGGAAAGAATGAAGGAAACGGAGGCTGATGTCTGCATATGGGGCTATTATGCCGATTTTACGGACATGGCCGGACGGCATATAAAAGCAATCGAACATCACGCCGAAAACCGGTTTTATTACGGCGGCGATCTTGGTAAAATCGCCGGGTTTGGCGGAGCAACGGGGCTGCTCGGATATGCATGGAACAAGATTTACAGGCGCAGCCTTATCGAGGAAGGCGGGTATCGTTTCGAAAAAGGCCTTTCGTTGATAGAAGACATTGTCTTCAATTCGCAGGTCCTGTCCCGCAGTAAAGGAATATGTTTCATCGACGCTTTGTTTACGCACTATATGCAGAGGTCGTCGCAAAGCATGGGAAAGAAATTTCATGAGGGTCATTTCAAGTTGATTCAAAGGGCTTCGGAAGCGATGAGGGGACTATATGAGTCATGGGGAGCGGATCCGAAAGCAGTCAATTGCATTATAAGAAGGATTTCTTTCGGTTACTTGAAATCCGCACTGATATCGCTTCAGTCATCGGAACTTAGCCTGAAACAAAAAAAGAAACTTCTCGTAAAGTTCCTGGAAAGCCGCGAAGGAAGGGCAATACTTGAAAGCGGAGGAGCGGGAAACCTGACGGACAGGATGGTCTCATTCATGCTCCGATGCAGATTTACCGGAATTGTTATATGGGCTTACGGAGTGAGGGTAGGGATGCGGTCATTGCCGGCCGGTCTTTTTAATTGTGTATATTTAAACAACCAAATAATTCGCGTCAAACTTTTCATAAAATATCTGCTCTCGCCGTCAGGTGGGGAGATCTCCGGTGCAACAGCCGGGGACAGGAAAATTATCGTGGCACTGGCGGCGGATTACGGCAACCTGGGCGATGTCGCAATTACCGTAGCTCAAACCAAATATCTGACGGGGCGCTTCCCCGGATATCAGATTGTTGATTTTCCGATCAGCCGGACCTTCACGGGAATGAAACAGCTTAAGAGAGTCTGCTCGCCGGACGACATCATCACGCTAACAGGCGGCGGCAATACGGGCGACAGGTATGACGATATCGAATACTGCAGGCAGTTCATGATCAGAAGGTTCCGCCGCAATACCACCGTTTCCTTTCCCCAGACGGTTGAGTTTTCAAAAACCAGGTCCGGCGTCAAAGCCCTTGCAAAGGCTGCGAAGGTTTACTCAGGACACCGGGAATTGATTCTTTCGGCCAGGGATAGAAAATCATATGAGGAATACCGGAACAATTTCAAGGATAATGAATGCATGCTGGCGCCTGATGCCGCGCTTTTGCTGGAGACCGACTGCAGGGGATATGAAAGAAAAGGAATCCTTATGTGCATGCGGGATGACGGCGAGAAAAGAATCAGCGCCGAAAAAGAGCATGCTCTGTTCACCGGGCTGTCGGGGATTTGCGAAACCAAAATGATCGACACGCACATAGACCGCTGCGGGATGACTCCGCCGCAGAGAGAGGCGGAGCTTGAAAATCTTCTAGATGCTTTTAAAAAGGCGCGGCTTGTCGTTACGGACAGGCTGCACGGAATGATATTCTGCGCGGTCACAGGAACCCCTTGCCTTTCGATAGACAACGGCAACCGAAAGATTTCGGGGGTTTACGAATGCTGGTTGAAGGGTTTGGGATTCATTGATTTCATATTTGTCACAGACATTAATGAAATGACAAGGCGGGCAGAGGTTCTTGTGAAAATGGCCACGAAAAACCCGGCGCCTCTTAAATTAAGGGAGGAATTTGAAGTCATTGGCAAACTGATGGACGAGCTGATATCCGGACGAGGGAAACAAGTACGCAGCGTTAAAAAAACAAGGTGTTCCACCGGGGTGAAAAATGAATAAGGAAAGCAGAAAACTGAATTCATTCAAAAACACATACATGGGAATACTCGTGCATGTGCTGGTAATCGCCCTGAATTTCATAACAAGGACCGTCTTCATCAGATACCTGAGCATCGGATATCTCGGTGTAAACGGACTTTTCACCAACATACTTACTGTATTGTCGCTTGCCGAGCTCGGTTTCGGCTCCGCGATGACATACAG
>JAWOIG010000168.1:0-7277 GCA_046484775.1 Clostridia bacterium
ACCGTCTCCATCTCCGGTTCCAACACCCGTAGATGTAAAAAATGAGAGCATACCGCAGCGTGAACTGATAGATAGGTCGGAGATACTGGCTTACTTCAATTCACTGCTTGATGTCAATGAAGACATCAGGGGATATATAAAGATTCCGGGTACGAACATCAGTTATCCTGTCGTACAAGGCATTGACAACAAGTTTTATCTTGAAAGGGATGTTTATGGGAAGAAGACAATCTCTGCATCCATATTCATGGACTACAGGAACAATGCGAAGGACCTTGACGACAATACGATAATATACGGGCACAACCTCAATACGACAATGTTCAACGACCTTGACTATTTTGTCGATGAGACCACTCGCGACGCATACCTTGAGGCGGGAGGGGTTTTCCGTTTCGACACAGCTTATGAAGTAATGTCGTGGGAGATTTATTCGGCCTATATAGTGGACAAGGATGATTTCAATTATCTGACAACAAACTTTACTTCGGATAGCAGGCACATGGCATTTCTCGAGGAGACTATGGAAAGATCCTTTGTAGACACCGGGATCACCGTTGATACGGACGACAGGATACTGACGCTGTCTACATGCAACCATTGGTTCAATGACTCCAGGACCGTGATTCATGCGAGGCTTATCAGGAACTGACGAGAAACCTGTCAAGGTTACGGTTTTAGAGGGATATTATCAAATAATTTACAATTATTATATAAAAAGCGCACAAAATTGAAGGGAAATATTACAATTTTGTAAAAAAGTTGCATTCCATACAAATGGGGTGTATAATAACACTACAAAATCTTTTATACGAAATGGCAAACCGGTCGAAAGGCCGGGACGCAAAGCAAAAGGGCCTGAACCCGCAAGGGAATGGCAGCCTGGCCACCGAAAGGGAGATTTTTTATTTGTTAAATATTACTGACAGCAGTAACTACGAAAAGGCAAAGCCGTCGAAAGGCGGGGACGCAAAGCCAAGGGCCTAAACTTGACAGTATGGCAGCCGGTTACCGAACAAGGCACTGGACCAAGGGAGAGTCAGCTATTCATCAGCCGGATGCGGCGCCAAGTCATAAGCCCACAATTGAATATTTTCTTGCAGCCATAGTATTGAAGGCTGCCGATTATGGTTTTAGAACCGGGGTGTAAATTTTTTATGCACCTGCAGGTTTTGAAATAGTTGACTAACATTCCCTTAAACTGTGATGTAAAAATCACGTGGATCTCATTTAATCTTGATACCGGCTTTTGCAAAATCGCCGGTATTTTTCTTTTTATGTATTTCAAGCAGTTTTTATCGACTTTCCAAACTCCATATTGACCTGCATTTATATTGACACCTTTATGGTATTTTGTTAATATCTTAAATACGGTGCCGAATTGTGTAATGGTAGCACAACTGACTCTGGATCAGTCTGTGAGGGTTCGAATCCTTCTTCGGCAGCCAGGACCGCCTCGCAATAGGCGGTCTTTTTTCATGTAAAAAATCAAACAGTTGCCTTGGGCAATTGTTTGATTTTTCTTTTCTCATTAAATTTTCAAACAGTTGCCTTGGGCAACTGTTTGAAAAAGGGGTGGCGGACAGGCGGGACAGCGGTTATAATCCTATTATTATGGTTAAGAAAATCGTTTTTGTGGTATTGCTGGTTTTTGCTGTGCTTGGAAGTCTGTCCGTGCTGTTCGTTGCCGCGGCAAGCATCCATGTGGTTGCATATTCCTCTGAATTTATCTATTCGGATATCAGCGAGCTTGAATCCGCAATGCAAGATGAAGCCGAGGCCGTGATTGTCTTCGGAGCCTATGTATATGACAACGGAAATCCTTCTCCTATGCTGGAGGACCGCCTGAAAACGGGAATATCGGTATATGAGAATGGAATGGCCGAGAAAATTCTTCTGTCGGGGGATCATGGAACCAGGGGATATGACGAAGTGAATGCAATGAAAAAGTTTGTGATTGGACACGGTACGGATCCGGCGGATATTTTTCTGGACCATGCCGGTTTCTCGACATATGATACGGTTTCCAGGGCCGTGATAATCTTCGGTATTGAGAGAGCTGTTTTGTCCACCCAGGAATACCATTTGAGCAGAGCCATTTATATAGCACGCAAATCCGGCATCGACGCCTATGGGATAGCCGCCGACATCAGAAACTATCCCCGGAGCGAGATGAGACGCTATCTTGTAAGGGAATGGCTTGCGCGCACAAAGGACTTCATATATGTGAACATACTCAAGCCCGGTCCTGTCTTGTCAGGGGATCCCATCCCCATCGATGGCGACGGACGGCTGACACATGACTGAACATTGGCATCAGTGGATTGTTTGACAGTATTTTTTAAGCGGTGTGATGAATATCTATTTGAAACAAATGCCGGATCCAGAGCGATTCTTGACACTGCCTGCGCGGATGGTTATAATGTTCGTAATATAAAGAAAACCGATGACCGGAAAGAGTAGGAAGGCAGCCTGGCCGAAGAGAGCGTGCGATTGGTGCGAGCACGTGCCCGGACTTTTTGAAAATCATCCGCGAGGCTCACCCCCGAAATGCAGTAAGGGATGACGGTGGCAACCGTTAGCGATGCAGGATATTGCCGAATGAACAGGCAAAGTATCCGTATGAGAGGCTTATTTAAGCAAACCGGGTGGTACCGCGTGAGAGCATGCTCTTTCGTCCTGTGGGATGAAGGGCATTTTTTATTTGAACGGAGGAAGGATATGTACAGTAAAGTTTCGACAAAACTTAATTTTGCGGACAGGGAAAAGGAAACACTCAGATTCTGGAAGGAAAATGATATTTTCAAAAAAAGCATTGAAAACAGGGAGGGATCTCCTGTCTTCACTTTTTACGACGGACCGCCGACTGCAAACGGAATGCCCCATATAGGGCATATACTGACAAGGGTCATCAAGGACCTCATACCAAGATACCGAACCATGAAAGGATACAAGGTCCTCAGAAAAGCAGGCTGGGACACGCACGGACTGCCCGTGGAACTTGAAGTCGAGAAATTGCTCGGTATCAACGGCAAGCCCGAGATAGAGAAGTACGGCGTCGAGCCATTCATAAGAAAATGCAAGGAGAGCGTCTGGAAATACAAGGGCAACTGGGAGGTAATGAGCGAAAAAGTGGGATTCTGGGCGGATATGGACGACCCTTACATAACTTACGACAACAACTACATAGAGTCCGTATGGTGGGCCCTGAAGACCATATGGGACAAGGGGCTCCTGTACAAGGGGCACAAGATAATACCTTACTGCCCAAGATGCGGGACAAGCCTGTCCAGCCATGAGGTGGCCCAGGGATACAAGGATGTCAGGGATGAATCCATATATGTCAAATTCCGCGCCAGGGGTGAGGAAAACACATATTTCATGGCATGGACAACGACTCCATGGACCCTGCCGTCGAACCTTGCGCTGACAGTCGGCCCCAAAAACGAATATATTAAGGCGGAGTATAAAGGGGAGTTCATTATACTTGCGAAGGCGCTTGCCGACACGGTTCTTGGCGAAGGCTACAAGGTAGTGAAGACATACAAGGGCGCGGAGCTTGAGGGAATGGAATACGAGCCCTTGTTTGATTTCGTCAAAACGGAAAAGAAAGCATTCTACATATGCCTGGGCGATTTCGTTACGCTGACTGAAGGAACCGGGATAGTGCACATGGCCCCTGCATTCGGCGAAGATGATGCCGTCATAGGGAAAAAATACGGACTGCCATTTGTGCAGCTGGTCGATACCGAAGGGAAAATGACTCCGGATACAGGTTTCATCGCCGGGAAATTCGTCAAGGAAGCAGATCCGCTGATCATTGGATACCTTGAAGAAAAGGGTCTTCTTCACAAGAAGAGCGTATACGAACATTCATATCCGTTCTGCTGGAGATGCGACACGCCCCTCATATATTATGCCCGCGACACATGGTTCATCGAGATGACGAAGCTTCGCGACAACCTGCTGGCGAACAATGAGAAGATAAACTGGATACCAAAGACCATCGGCGAGGCTCGTTTTGGCAATTTCCTGAGAAACGTCGTGGACTGGGGGATCTCAAGGGAGCGGTACTGGGGCACGCCCATTCCGATATGGGAATGCGGATGCGGCCACAGGCATGCTGTCGGAAGCATAGCCGAGCTAAGGGAAATGGGCAGGAATGTGCCTTATGACATCGAGCTGCACAAGCCATATATCGATAATGTCATTCTCACATGCCCTGAATGCGGCGGTGGCATGAAGCGCATAAGCGAGGTTCTGGACTGCTGGTTTGATTCGGGTGCGATGCCTTTCGCGCAATGGCACTATCCATTTGAGAACAAGGAGTTGTTCGAGGAAAATTTCCCGGCCGACTTCATAAGCGAGGCGATCGACCAGACCAGGGGATGGTTCTACACATTGCTGGCGATATCAACGTTGCTTTTCGACGAACCGGCATACAAGAATGTTATTGTTCTGGGGCTTGTACAGAACAAGGACGGACAGAAAATGAGCAAGAGCAAAGGGGATTACGTAGACCCAGATGTTGTGCTCGACAAGCAGGGCGCCGATGCCGTGAGATGGTATTTTTATACCGCGAGCGCCCCCTGGCTGCCAAGCAGGTTCTATGAGGAAGCCGTCAGCGAAGGCCAAAGAAAATTCATGGGTACGTTCTGGAACACCTATGCGTTCTATGTGTTGTACGCTGAAATTGACAGCTTCAATCCGATGGAGCACAGACTGGAATACGAAAAGCTGTCGCTGATGGACAAATGGATTCTTTCCAAACTGAATTCATTGATAGCGTACACCGACGAAAGCCTTGGCGAATACAAGATCACAGAACCGGCGAGGGCGATGCAGAAGTTCGTGGATGAACTCAGCAACTGGTATGTAAGAAGGGGCCGCGAACGGTTCTGGCAGAAGGAAAACAACCAGGACAAGGTGAACGCATATATGACGCTGTACACGGTGCTCGTAAAGCTTGCATTGATAAGCGCACCGTTCATTCCGTTCATGTCCGAGGAAATATATCAGAATCTGGTTGCTGGCCTGGATACGACGGCTCCTGAAAGCATCCATCTCTGCGATTTCCCGGTTGCGGAAAAACAAAGAATAGCGCCCGATGTTGAAAAATATATGGATGATGTGCTCAGGACGGTTGTAATGGGGCGAAGCCTTAGGAACACGGCGGCCATCAAGAACCGGCAGCCTGTGGCCGAGATACTTGTCAGCGGCAATGTCGGGCTCCCCGAGGAATATGCAAACCTGGTTCGCGATGAGCTGAATGTGAAGAAAATTTCATTCATTGACGATGCCTCGGGCTTCATTGATTACAAGCTCAAGCCGCAGCTGAAGACCCTGGGGCCTAAATACGGGAAACTTATTCCCGCCATTTATAAGGCGCTCGAAAACGCAAAAGGCTCGCAGGTCATGGCAGAAATCAATGCGGGCAGGACGGTGGCTTTCGATATAGACGGAACAGAGGTGGTTCTGAGCGGCGAGGATATCCTTTCGGAAACAATACAGACCGAGGGATACCTCTCGGAAACAGACGGAGGGCTGACGGTCGTTCTGGACACAAGGCTGGACGACAGGCTTATTGAGGAAGGTTTTGTAAGAGAAATCGTAAGCAAGATACAAACCATGCGAAAAGACGCCGGCTTCGAAGTCCAGGACCACATCCTTCTTTGTTATGAAGGGACTGAAAAAATTCAAAAGGTCATATCCGACAACTTGATTGAAATTCATGGCGAGATTCTTGCCGACGGCGGATTCGAGGACATGGCGGGCGGCGAATACCGCAAGGAATGGGACATAAACGGCGAGCAGGCCGCATTTTGCATCAAAAGAAACTAAGTTCATCCGCTATCATCAAAAAAGCAGCCTATGGCTGTTTTTTTGGTGTTATAAAATATAGAAACTGCCTGCGGAGCTTACCGTTTCCGGCAACCGGCCGGAAAATCAATCCGCTGCATTTTTGTGGCGAAGGGTCGGTTTCGCCGGGAGCGATTGGCCGGCGGACTTCTGCCGCGGTATGTTATAATATTGTTGCCTGCAAAGGTTTGACGGGGAGGCACCATGAAAAGGATTATTACTGTATTTATTTCACTTATATTGCTGATATCCGTTACGGGATGCGTGGAAAACAATGAGCCCGCGCAAGCGGATACTTTCGGTATATTTCTTGCAACGACTGAGAGTGTGAGGGAATATGGATATTATGATGTCGAAAACCTGATATTGGAAAGCACCCCGGTGATTACAGGCGAAGACGTCAGGAGCTATTATTGGGCTGAGCACATAATTGAAATCAGCGGTTCCTTCGCGGAGAAGCTTTTCAATGAAGATCAGGATCCTTCATATGAGACATTCGATGTCGGTGCTTATGGCTTCAGACAGTATAAGAAAGGCGGAAGCAGGCTGCTTGGCACCGGCCAATACATGTGCTTTGTAATAGTTGTCAACGGAGAAAAAATTTATTCGGGAACCTTTCCCGGAAGTCCCATGATGCCTGCGGAAAATGAAGATGTAGTGCTTGGCGACATTTCGGAAGAGAGACTGGCAATTGCTTATAATGGCACAGGATTTGACATAAGAAATTCAGACGCGGTTTACGATTATTTCAACACCCTGGGCAAAATCGAAACCATCACAGGGGAAACAGGAGATATCCTGGTGCTGGATCTGCAGAACAGACTTGAGGCGTCCACGGCAAAGTATGAAAAGCTCGAGCAAGAAAACCACAGTCTCTCACAAAGACTGGCGAATGTTGCGGCTTTGATTTCCCGCAGGGATGCTATCATAAAATGGCAGAACAACAGGCTTGTAATTTACATGGAGGAAACACAGGAAGGCGCCGCACATGAAGAATTCAGCCGCAGGCTTTCTTTACTGGATCCCACGGATCCGGGGAGCATTGGAATTGCGGCCGACTATCTCAGGCAGCTTGCAGTTTCATCGAAATATGAAAATGACAGGATGTTCAACGTATTTGAAGAATACTACGATGCGGTCATTGAAGGGATTCCCGGGTACAACAGGATTGAAGGTATAGATGCGGAGTTTACGGCGCTTTGCAACGCCAACGGCATAATCATCTCTGTTGAAGGAGGATACATATCAGCCGCCGCAAAACCGAGTTATCTCAGGGTGAATTTCGAGTTGTTGCTGTCTGAGATTCTAAATGAATATCTTATCATCAGGGATTATGAGGCCGGCTTGCTGCGGGATTCGGGAGTCGGGGCCATCATCGGAAGAGAAGGCCTTGAGCTTGGCATGGGCGAGCTCGCCGA
>JAWOIG010000193.1:0-7835 GCA_046484775.1 Clostridia bacterium
TCCTCATCAATCATTTCGATGAGCTCGGCTTCGTGGCGTTCCTCGTCCTCGATGATCACAAGCATATCCTTGAATTCCCCGGAATCCTTTGAATACGCCTTGACGGCCTTGCCCTCTCCCTTTTCAAGCAGCTTTATGACGAATGTAAGCCCAAGGATTCGCGCCAGCCAAAAGAACATGAAAATCTTTGCTTTCTGCGGCTTGATTTCCTTTTTTGTCAGAGCTCTGAGCCGGTTGTAATGCTTAATCTCATCCCCGGCGATTCTTCTGATGATCAGGCTGTTTTTTTCATCCTTCACAATGCCCGCTATCCTGTTGTACAGATGGTGGGCGGTTATCTCGTCCTGCTGGTCGGCAAGCATGCGCGCCATTACATCATCGTTTATTTTGTTCTTCATTTGAAATAACTCCTTCCCGTTTGCGGAATGTTATTTGCGTCCCCGATGATGACCTTCGTCTGTCTGAGGAATCTAGTCGATCAGACCCATTTCACGATAAAACCTTGCCGCTCCCGGATGAAGACGCATTCCCGCCGTCCTGACAAGGACTTCGGGCGACAGGTCTTTCATCGTGGCGTGCACACCGCTTATATATTCAATGTTCTCATATATCGACCTTGCCATTTTATATGCTGTTTCTTCAGAAACCTGCGACGAAGCTGCAAGCATGCTGTATGTTGTGAATGTCAATGAATCGCTGTCGATGAATGAATATGTTCCGCCGGGTATTGTGAATGTGTCATAACCGTATTTTTCCACCATGCTTCGTACCAGCTTTTCATCCAGTCCAAGCATGACCATTTCGCGGTTTGTATCCATCTGTACAACCGCATTGGTCGGGGCTCCGGCAAGCACGAACATTCCGTCGATGATTCCATCGGCGAACATTTCCTCGCTGTCCGACATATTCTTCAGATATATTTTACAGCCCCAGTCCTCCAGGTCCTCAATCTCCAGCCCATATTCGGAAAGCATCTCGCGGAACGCGATGTTTGCAACGCTTGTCTGGTTTCCTATCGATATATCCATGGCAATCTTGTTTTCAATGAAATCTGCGAATGATGCCGCTCCCGTTTCTTTTTTGACGATGAGCTGTGCGGCCGAGGGATAGAAAACAGCTATTGACGATAGATTCATGAATTTATTGTCGAACTGTCCGATGCCGTTGACAGCCCCGTATGCAATGCTTGAATGCGTAAGCGCGAAATCCACCAAGTGCTCCTCCAGCCTGAAAAGGTTGGTCGTCGAATCCCCGGGCGTTATGTCGAGAAATGAACCTTTATAGGTCTTTCCCAGACTTTCCGCTATCGCAGTGCTCAGCACAAACCAAAGGCCGCTCGGAAATCCCTGTATCAAAGATGATGTCACAGGGGATGTATCCATTATTCCGGACGGTTCCTCCCGTATATTTTCCTCGGCGCCGCAACCCGGGACAAGCGTCATTGACAATACTATCAGGATACACAGGACCGGTTTAAATTTTTTCATTTTGAATTCCTTCCTTCTTTCTGTTTCTATAATATTTATATATGAAGACTATTAGAAGCAATGATGCCATTGCTATAAAAACCGGAAGCTGTCCCGCCACCATCGAGACTCCGGCGGTTGCGAGCATGAGCCTGTCTGCGATTCCGGCTTTTCGACCAAAGAACCATCCCTCCGAGCCCATCGCCAATATGAAGGTTCCTGCCAGGGCAAGGATGAAGGATACCGCTACATCGGGAAATGAACCGTATAGTAGAAGAGCCGGGGTTGAGATGAATGCAAACGGCAGTATATATGCAACCATACCTGCTTTAATGGACAAAAAGCCCACTTTCATCGGAGAGACTTCGGCGATTGCAGCAGCCGCATAAGCCGTTATGGCTACAGGAGGCGTGATTGTCGCCATGGCGGCAAAGAACAATATGAACATATGGACGGCAAGGGGCTCAAATCCAAGGTTTACCAATACCGGTGCCCCAAGCACCGCCACAATCAGGTAAGTTGATGTTATGCTCATGGCAAGTCCGAGGAAAATGGTGACAAGCATGACTACAATCAAAGTAAGAATGATGGAAATATCCGAAACATGCGTCAGATAAGAAGTGAATTTGGCGGTTATACCGGTTATATCTATTACTCCTACAAGTATCCCGCACATCGCCATCGTTGAGACAATAAGCATTCCTTTGGCGACAGTGGCTGTAAGCGAGTCGATTATCATCTTAAAAGAAAGCGGTTTTCTCTTGTCAAACAAACTCAGCACGAGCATAAGCAGTATGGTTTCGAGTCCGGCCGCGGCGGATGTCCTTCCCGAAATCAAGCGAAAAACAAGGTAGGCCAAGGGTATGAAGAAGTTGTATCCCTTTAGCAGAAGGGTCATGATTTTGTCAAAATTCTGTGATTCAACACCTTTGATGCCCAGCTTTCTTGATCTTAAGTCAACCGCAAAGAACAATGCCGAAAAATATATTATTGCCGGCAGGATGGCCCTTTGTATTATTTCGGCATATGGTATGCCCACCACATCAGACATGATGAATGCCACCGAGCCCATGATAGGGGGCATGAAAATGCCTCCGACCGAGGCGCAGCTCTCTATGCTTGCGGCATACTCGCCTGTGAATCCGCTTTTTTTCATCGCGGGTATTGTTACGGCTCCCGTTGTCGTCACATTTGCAAGTGAACCTCCCGAAACCATTCCGAACATGGCCGATGTAATTATGGCAACCTTGGCTATGCCTCCCCTGCTTTTACCCGCGAATCTGGAAACAAAGTCAAACAGGAATTGCCCCGCGCCGGTTTTTATGAAGATTGTGCCGAACAGCAGAAAAATCATGATTGGTCCGGCCGCCATGCCCAACACGCTGCCCCAGACCCCGTAATTTGTCAGGAATAGTCCGTCGATGATATATTCCGCGCCAAACTGTCTGTGACCGAATCTCCCCGGTATTAAGTGGCCGAACACAATATATGCAAGAGCAAGCAGACTCAGGCCGGGAAGCCATGGCCCTATTACCCTTCTGGTTCCCTCGAACAACAATACCAGCGTTATGACTCCGAAAATCATGTCCATAGGAAGTACGGGGTCATAGAAAACCATTCTGGTCGTCAGCCGGCCTATGTTCAGTCCGATATAAACGCTGACGCCGAGTGAAAAGAAAGCCAGCAGCCAGTCATGGACCGGAATCCTCGTCCCCGACTTCCCGCCGGGTGTGGTGTATCGAAGAAATATCAGTGAGTAGAATAACCCGAAGGTTATGCTTCGATGCAACACCGGCTCTGGGTAAAAAAGAACTGCAAACACCAGATACAGGGCTGTTGCAACCGATAGGATTCCGATAATTGCAGCCTGTGTGCCTTCTGGCTTTCTTTTTATGCCTTGTCCTGTCAGATAACTAAGCATCGTATCTTCTCATAATGCTCACAAGCTTCCCGGCCAGCACCTTTGCTCCTTCACCTGTCACAAGATCGTTATGATGGAAGTCCATCTCTATCGATTCGAAGCTTCCGGCCCTGGACGACCAATAGTCCTCGCTTTTCAGCTGTGCTGACCTGCCCTTGACGGCCTTGAAATAATACAGCTCTCCTTCGTAATCCTTCGGGACGTAATTTCTATAGGCATATCCGAGGGCGCCTGTCCTTCCGGTAATTCTCATTATCAGCCCGTTGTTTGTACGGGCTCCGTATGCATACAGTTTCTTGTTCTGGACAAGCTTCACCAAACTGATGATACTCCCCGTTTTTCTGATGACCAGCCTGAACTTTTCTGTAAATGACAATCCCCTCAGCTGGCCCATGCTGTCCTTGAAGCTGATGGCAAATCTTCTTGCAAGGCTCTCATGCCGTTTGCCGGATTCATTGCCCCTCTCCTTGTCCACTGAGTCAAACATAGCCAGCATGCCGACCCTGCAGCCATCGCTTCTCAATATCGATGCTATCTTATAGGCAAGCACACCTCCCCAGCAATGTCCGCAGATATGATACGGACCTTCGGGAACCAGTCTTTTGATTTCATCCGCATACTTTCTGCTAATGTCGTCGAATGAGAGAGGCACTGACCCCGCCACTTTCCTTATGTCGAATTTCAGCGCGTAAACCGGCCTGTCCTTTTCCATATATTTACCGATGTGCCTGTATGTAACCTCGTCCCCGGTTCCGGAATGAGCACAGATCAACGGAATCTTATCTCCCCCGGCCTTGATCGGCACGAGAAAGTCATAATCGTATTTCTTTTCAAGGGAACGGTCTATAAAATCCGATACGGTCTTTATCGTTCCTCCCTCAAACAAGATATCGACAGGAATCCTGATCTTGAATTTCCGTTCAATATCGCTAAGCACGGCAACCCCGTTAAGCGAATCGCCGCCGAGATCCGTGAACGTCATGTTTATGTCAAGACCTCCCTTTTTCAATGCGCTTTTCCAGATCTTCAACACCTGGCTGCCCGTCTTATTCAGTTTTCCACCCCTATGCCTGCTATCATTGCCCTGAATTTGATCCGGATATAATTCAAGCAGACGCCCATACAAAAGATTTCTTTGTATTTTTTCATTCGCGCTCCTGGGAATTTCATCGGCAACAAAAAGAAGCGTGGGCATTTTATAGGGTTTGACTTTTCCGACAAGAAAATTCCTGAGCTCGCTTAATTTCATGGGCTCCATGTCATTCCTGACTATGATCGCACCTGCATCCTCGGAGCCGTATTCATTCGGATAGGGGAAAACAATGGCTTCTTTTATCCGAGGATGCCCCAGAATTTTCTTTTCGACCTCATAGGGTGATATCTTCTCCCCGCCTTTGTTTATCATTTCCTTGATTCTTCCGGTTATGAAAATATATCCGTCTTCATCAATATAGCCCATGTCGCCCGTATGGAACCAACCATCCGTAAAGTACTCATTATTATCTATCTCCGGATTTTCATAACCTCTGAATACAGTCGCACCCTTGACAAGTATTTCACCATCATGAACTTTCACATCCAGACCGCACGAAACACCCGCGGAGCCTTCTTTATATCCCATGGTCACATTGTAGGTGCTGGCGATGTCCTTTGCTTCCGACATTCCATACGCATGAACCAGAGGCGTGCTCAATAAATCCTCCGCTCTTTTCTTTAAATCAGCGGGCAGGGACGCTCCGCCTACCAGAATATATTTTATTCCGGAGCCCCCGACCTTGATTCCGTTTTTTTCCGCGAAATCACAGAATGAGGCTATGACCGCCGGCGACAGTCTTGCTATGGTTATGCCGAACCGGAACAGCAGCCCGACGAATGTTCCATGGTCGAAGAACTTTTCGACAACCGCGGTTCCTCCGGAAGACAGTATGGAGAGTATATCCCTGATTACAATCAGAGTGAGATTCCCTCTGGCTGTAGCATATATAACATCATCAGTCGTATACCTGTAGGTGTCGGTTCTTATTTTATTTGCAGCAGTTAATTCCGGATATGTCGTCGGAACAATCTTGGGGGTGCTAGTTGTTCCGGAGGTAGTCGCAACGAACGCCGTATCCTTGCCGCTTTTCTTTGTATCAGGACCTGAATATTCAACACGCGCCTTAACCACTGCCGGGCTGCACACGGCACCCTGCGCGTTGTCATCCATCGTTACAAAAATGATTCCCAGGCCAAGTTTTTCAGCCGCCCCGATGCACTCATGCGCTGTATCATCGGTGATGACATAGTCGATTCTGAGCAACCTGAACATATTCATCAGTTCCTGCTCCTTGAGCGAATAGTCAATCGTAGCAAGAACGGCATGGTCCATTATTGGAAGAAGCATGCAGCAGGCCAGAATCTCGTTCCTCATGATCAATGCCACCCTGTCGTCAATGGTTACCGAGGAAGAAACCAGAAACTCTTCCATTTGTTCGTATATGGAAATGAAGTCCCTGTATCTGATTTTTTCGCCTCTTGAATTGACAACGGCATACTTGCCCGGGCTGCTCCGCGCATGTCGTGCAATGTGTTGTAAATATTCCGTTGGCCTTGTTGAATCAATCATTTTCTCTCCATGTGCCTGACTACTCCCGTCATAAATTTCCGCATCCTCAATGCCTGCAAATGAAATTGTAGATAGCGATCCTGTATCCGGAATCCTGTCAATGTATCCGCCCTGCGATTCCCAACCCCCGGAATCCCCCACGGCAAGACGGCTGCTTTTCATAATGTATTCTATGTTATTCCGGACATCAGTGTCAAAGGATTTCAATAAACATAATTCCTTTCCCGTAATATCCGACTTGTCAAACAGTTGCCCAAGGCAACTGTTTGATTTTTGCGCAGGATCAGTCCATCAGACCTATTTCCCGGTAGTATTTCTCGGCGCCGGGGTGCAGAGGTATCTTTATGTTTTCAATAAGTTTGTCGGATGTTATCCCCCCCATGGACGAGTGCACCGACTTTATATAATCAATATTTTCATTGATTGCCCTTGCCATCTTGTATGCTGTTTCGTCCGATGTTTGAAGCGAAGCGCACAGAATTGTGTAACCGCAGACCGAGGGAATGGATTCAGTGACAAATCCATAGCTGTCCGCCGGAATATCCTGATGGCTGTATCCTGCGTTTTCGATGACCCTTTCGATTATTTCACTGCTGAGAGTGACCATTGACATTTCTGCATTGGTCGCCATCTGCATGATGCTAGGATTCGGAGCCGAGGCAGGTATCCAGATGCCGTCTATGACGCCATCGGAGAAAAGCTCGACGCTTTCACTCGACCCGACTCGATGAAGTTTGCATCCCCAGCCTTCAAGATCCTCCAATGTCAGCCCGTACTCCCTGAGCACCGCAATCAGCACCAGCTGCTGTATACCCCCGTCTGCTCCAATTGCGAACTTCAGGGGGATTTTGTTTTCTATGAATTCATCGAATGTTCCGACGCCAAGTTGTTTTCTCATGGCAAACTGGAGCACCGAGGGATAGAATACGGCTATACCCCCTATATTGCTTATCTTCTCATCATATTCCCAGGTACCGTTCATTGCCGCGAAGGCTATGTTGGAATGCGTCAGCGCAAACTCGGATTCATATCTGTCGATTCTGAATATGTTGGCCGTCTGATTACCTGGGGTTGCATGCAGCACGGACCCTTTGTATGTGTTCCCAAGGCTTTCCGCAAGAGCCGTGCTGAGCATGAACCAAACTCCGCTTGGGCTTCCATGGACTATGGAAGAAACAATGGCCTGGTCGCCAACCGCCGAATCCGTGCCGGGCTCTTTCACGGAGCAGCCGCATGCCGCCAAAATACCAATGGCCATAACAACAGCAATAATAATCTTCAACCTTTTCATAACATTCCCCCACCAATTTTTATCTATATATGAACAAAACGCCCCATGTGGCTTAATCATTGTGTTACTCTGTTTCCACAGCAATTTTTTTCAAGGCGGTCCTCCTGATAATATAGACTGCGGTTACAACGGCAGTCAATACAGCCGATATGAGTAGCAGTTGAATATTTGCAAACACAGCCAGTATTCCCGCACTTACGAGAAGCGCTCTGATGAAAAATCCTGTCTTCATTCCGAAGAACCATCCCTCAAGCCCCATGGCTAAAACCGCGGTTCCAATAAACGCGCAGACGGCGACAGCCGCTGTTTCGGCAAAGGATCCATAAAGCAGGATGGCCGGATTGAATATGAATATAAACGGCAGTATATATGCCACGATTCCCACTTTCATGGACATGAATCCGACTTTCATCGGAGAAGCATCGGCTATGGTTGCAGCTGCATATGAAGTCATAGCCACAGGCGGCGTTATGGTCGACATTGCGGCAAAGAAAAGTATGAACATATGGACGCCGAGAGGTTCGAATCCCAACCCGATAAGGACGGGGGCGC
>JAWOIG010000074.1:0-3012 GCA_046484775.1 Clostridia bacterium
TATCATCCCTTGCCTTGTACAGAGGTTCGGGCAGATTGTAGCCCGAGTAACCCTTTTGATAAAGCTTTATCCAAAGGTGGTAGTCCTCGACCCGCAGAAGTTTATTGTCCACGGTATACCCGCCCACGGCATCCATGGCTTCCTTCCTGACCATGGAGGCCGCATGCGCAAATGGTGTTCCGCGTGGAAAATCCTTCGCTGCAGGAACAGTGCTTGGATTTCCGACACCCCATTCCCCGTCGGAGTCGAAATATATCATCGGCGTACTGACGATGGCATATTCCGGATTAGCGTCAAGGAATCCTACTTGCTTTTCAAACCTTTCAGGGAGCGAGACATCGTCGCCGTCCATCCTGGCAATATATTCGCCCCCGGCGATTCGCAGGCATTCGTTCAGGGTATGGTTCAACCCCAGGTTGCGCCCGTTCCTCAGAAGAATGAATCTTCCGGGATGTCTTTCGCAATACCTCGAGGCAATTCCATAGGTATTGTCCGTCGACCCGTCGTCGCATATAACCGTCGTAAAATCACGGTAGCTCTGGCTCATCAATGACTCCAGTGCCTCCGCCAGCGTGTCCCCGCAGTTGTAGACGCCCATTATCACCGTAACCCGGTGCGCTTGCGGTTCAGTCGGCATTTCCATCACCCAGCAGCCTTTCCCTGTCCACCAGCAGTTTTTCCATAAATATATCCCGCCTGAACTTTAAAAGGACAAATTCCCTGCCTGCCTCCGAGAAATCCATGGCCATCTTCCTATCGATGTATAACTTTTCCATTGCATCAAGAAGCTGTTGCGCGGATCCTTTTTCAACGATAAGACCCGTAACGCCTTCGAGCATTGCGTCCGTCGGCCCCGGAATGTCGGTTGCGATTACGGGCAAACCCATGGCCTCCGCCTCTATGACGACGGATCCGAAGCCTTCCCTGTAGCTCGGTAGTATGAATACATCCATTGCCGAGAGAATTTTCTCAACATCGCTTATCCTGTCCGTATAAATAACACGCTTTTCGTTCAGTGACCACTCCATCAACAAAGGATCGACGGTGACGGACCCTCCCCGGTCGCCGGTTATCACCAGCAGGGCCTCGTCATGTCTTTTTAGGAATACTTTTGCCGCCGACAGAAGCTCGCTGATTCCCTTGTCCCTGGTCACCCTGCCCACGAAGCCAAGCACATAGCTGCTTTCCGCAATGCCGTACAAGTCCCTCGCTTCCCTTCGCCAGACGGGCTTGCGCCCTATGTCGAATTTTTCAAGGTCAACTCCGCTGGCGCTGCCATTCCACACGACGCTGCTGTTTCCCTCCCTGTACAGACCTTCTCCCCGGCTGAATTCAAGGTTGCCTAAACTGTCGGGCTCAATCCATGTCGACAGCCTGCAGACGGTTTTTTCCAGTTTCTTGAAAAACCATCTTTTCAAGCCGCGAAATCCTGTGTAAAGAATCCCCCACTGGCAGTACAGCCGTACGGGAACCCCCGCCAGCCATGAGGCTGCAGAAGCATACAGCGAGGCGTTCGGAGTCGAATACTGCACCATGTCGAATTTTTCCTTCTTGAAAAAAGCACGGAGCCATAAAATGCGTTTTAAAAACAGCATATCGGCGCCCCTCTTCATCTCAATCGGAAAAAATCTGATGCCTTCAGGAATCCTCTTCGCAAAATCATCGTCGGGACCGCACACAAGCACGACCTCATATCCTCCCTTTTCATGCAGGTATGATGCGGTATCGAGCACAAATGCCCTCATTGTCGCTGAAACGGTTGTTACAAAGCAAATCTTCATTCCCTTATTCCGACTTTTGGATCCAGGCAGTCCACACGCCCTGATTCAGCCGCCCTTTCAATCAATCTGTCCCGCAGGCTGTCTTCATATTTATAGACGGGACGCCAGCCCACGACATTCCTGAGCTTCCCGTTCGGTATCAGTATTTCCGATTCTTCATCAACTATATCAAAATATAGTGTCCGGTACGTGCCCTTTTTGACCATTGAGGAATACAGTTCATTAATCTCATTCATTGAGATTCCCGAGTCGTTGGATAAATTATAGGTTTGATTCCACGCTTCCCCGCAAACTAGAACCGACGAAAGGGCCACTGCGCAATCCCGGTTGTCAATGCAGTTGTATTTTTTGTAGATATGACCAAAAAGGCTTATCTCCCTTGAATCAAGGATTTTTTCAGGCATTATGAATGATATGAAATTATCGGTGTTTTGAAATATTCCCGGTCCTATAATTCTTGAAGGTCTGAAAATAATGTATTCCATTCCTGATTCCCTTGCCAGCTGCTCGCCGGCCAGCTTAGTCTTTCCATAATATGTACGTGGACCAGGATTCACATCCTCAGTATAAAGGGTTTCCTCCGAAAGGCTGTAAACGCTTTGCGAAGAGAAAAACACAACTTTCCTTACTCCTGCCGCCGATGCATCGGAAAAAAGGTTTCTAGTCCCGTCCACATTGATTCGCCGGGCTTGCTGATTGTCCTTTTCGCAGGCGGATATATTTCGCATCGCCGCCGCATGAACAAGAACGTCGCATCCTGATCCTCCGATTCCTGAATCCGTTAAATCTCCTTTGATGAAGCTTAGTTCCGGCTTGTCCCCTAAAAAATTTTCCAGCATTCTTTTTTTATTTTCATCGCGATGCAGGGTGACAACTCCGTCCACCGCAGGGTCATTCAAAAGATATTGGATTATTCTGGCGCCCAGAAAACCCGTTCCCCCGGTCAGATAAACCTTCATTCATCCCACCATCTGTCATTGAGACGCCCTTCGAGTTCACGCACATCAGCTTGTTCCGCAATCATGTCTTCATAGTGGCGCAGAATACATTTCCCGTAATCGGTGGAAAACGACTTTATTATCTCCGCTTCATCCGCATCATGCAGATATTCCTTAACGGCGGCCTCGCATTCATTGTATCCGATTGCGCTTCTCGAACCCGTTATCCCCGTGAACCTCATGTTTGTCTCGAAGACCTTGAAACCGCCCCCATTGGTCTTGGACTGGAAATT
>JAWOIG010000127.1:0-27700 GCA_046484775.1 Clostridia bacterium
TAAATTTGTGTTTATTGTTGGCAGAGAATAACTCATTACTCAATCCGACTCAATAAGCGAATCAGAGTTCGGTAATTGGTACACACCCCTTGTTCTCCAGAACAACGCTTCGCCCCCCGACTACGACCTTTACGTCAAGTGTTCGGATGCGCTGATGCAGTTGTTGTCGGCCCATACTCCGCTTGTGGAAAGATACAGTATCGACGAGTGTTTCGCCGATGTCACCGGTTGCTTCATGGGAACGGCCACGGCTTTTGCGGACAGCCTGAGAAAAGAAATATCCTCGAAACTTGGTTTCACGGTAAATATCGGGGTCTCCACTTCCAAACTGCTTGCAAAAACAGCGTCGGGATTTTCAAAGCCCGACAAGACCCATGTACTGTATTGCAGCGAGCTTCAGGAAAAGTACTTTCCCCTTCCGGTCAACAATCTTTTCATGATAGGCTTTCGCACATGCGTGAAGCTGTATTCCCTCGGCTACCGCACAATCGGCGATGTCGCCCGGGAGGATCCCGTCCTTCTGCGCAAGCACTTCAACTTGTTCGGGCTTCTCATCTGGTCAAACGCAAATGGCATCGACCATTCTCCGGTCAGGCCATACGAAGACCGTCCGAAGGGCATTGGCAATGGAATGACCATGCCTGCCGATGCGGAAAACGCTATGGAAGCGTATCCGTTCCTGCTTTCGCTGTGTGAAATAGCCTCACAGAGACTCCGGGCCGCAGGCATGCGTGCTTTCGTAATATCCGTAGGCGTCAGGACAAACGACTTCGCCTACAGATCGCATCAAAAAAAACTCTCCTCTCCCACGCAGAGCACAAAGGAAATATATAATGTTTCAAGGCTGCTGTATAATGAGATGTGGAAAGGTGTTCCGACAAGGGCCGTATCGGTCAGGCTTTCCGGATTGACTGCCGACGGTGTAATCCAGATGGATATGAACGGAAATGAGGAGCTGCGCCAGCAGAAGCTTGACAAATGCATCGACGCCGTAAGAAACAGGTTCGGTGACGACTGCCTTCAGAGAGCCAGGGCGATTCATTCGGGCGCAAAGCCTGTTGCCGTAACGACTCACAAGGATTATCCTAAAATCAAGCCGAACATAATGAACGGAGCGTGACATGTGCGGAAGATACATAATATTCACAAGTGAAGAATATCAGGAGATGAAGGCTATCCTAAAGGAAATATCCAGGCATTATAAAATAGGCACAGGCATAATCGACCGGGAGGAAATCTTTCCTTCCGATGATGTTCCCGCCGTTTATTCGTCTGAAAGTGAAATTGGCTACGGGATGTTCAAATGGGGACTGGAGCTTCGCGGAACAAAAAAAACCGTTATAAACGCAAGAAGCGAAAGCCTCGGCGAAAAGAGGATGTTCAGCGGCCTCCTTGATTCCGGGCGGTGTCTTCTGCCTGCGAATGGATTTTTCGAATGGAACGACAGGCAGAAGTATTTCATCAAACCCGCCGATCTTCAGACATTCTATATGGCCGGATTATACGACCGGTCCGGAAGAACCGTCATAATAACCGCACCCGCCTGCAGGGAAATGATTCACATCCACGATCGAATGCCCGTTATCTTCAATAAGGAAACCGGACGGCTGTGGCTCGAAAAATACGACAACGGTCTTCTTGTTCCGTATGAAGAAGGCCTTGAGATCAAAAAGGCGGTTTAGCTTCTGCGTCCCGGATTCACATCGCAACAAGACTAAGGAATGCTGCTGCCTGCCGGCCTGCTTTTAGCTCAACCGGGAATTTTTGCGCAAAAAGATTTTCATTGATTTCTTTATCATCGCAAAAATCATTCTGTTCTCAGCGCCACCACCGGATCCTTGTTCGCAGCGATTTTGCTCGGGATCAGTCCTGCCGTGAATGTCAATCCCATACTGATTGCTATAAGGCCGATTGCCTTCAGGATAGGAAGGCTGGCAAAGCCGCCCACATCAATGAGCCGCTCTATGAGAATGTTGATCGGAAGAATCAGAACTCCTGTGGCAAGTATCCCCATGACTCCCGCCGTGAATCCGATGATGATTGTTTCGGCCAGAAAGACACGGCTGATATCCTTTTTGCGAGCACCGATGCTTCTCAGTATTCCGATTTCCTTGGTTCTTTCAACAACCGAAACATATGTTATGATTCCGATCATTATTGATGAGACCACAAGTGAAATTGCGGCAAAGGCTGAAAGTATTACCGTAATCGTACCTATCAGTGAAGATATGGCTCCTGAAATCGTTTCAGCCAAATCCGTATAGATGATTTTTTCAGATTCAGTGACATCAGCATTGTATAAATCAAGATAATCCTTTATTTCATCCTTTGTTTCAAAGGAAACCGGATATATCTGAATTCCCGTAGGAGTGGCGTCGCCTCCGATTCTTTGCATTATTCCCTTGTATGTCGCAAGCTCATTGAAAGGCTGCCCCGTCAGGACATTGATACCCGGGTTTTCCTTCTGGACTTTCACTATATCGGATTCCGAGGCATGCTCAAGAACTTTGTCAGTAAGCATGGTTGTGTATCCTATGCCGGTGTTCAAAATCTCGCTGGAAGCGGATTCCTTTACCCTCATTATTCCCACAACCTTGATTCTTATGGCGTTTTCACCGGAGGTCATCCCCTCGTAATCGGTGCCGGCGACGAACACCTGCCCTATCCGGTCATAATAATCACCATTGTCCGCAACGACAAGCTCCATTCCCATAAAATCATCAAATGAGAATTCATCGGTCAGCGCAATGCCGAACTCATTCAGAAATCTGACGTCAACCCTGTTCTGCCTGTCGACAATCAAAACGGCCTCGTCGTAGCTTTCCGGATACCTGCTTGCATCGCCAAGCAGGTCGTACTGCGATTCAATGAACACCCTGCTGTTTGGAATTTCATTGAAGTACCCATTTGAACTGAACATTGAGAATGGGCCCGATGACGAACCGGTTCCCACCTTCACATATCCTCCGCTGTCCGTTACGGCTATCAGGTTGATTGCAACTTTCCTTGAATAGGAAATTGAATTGTACAGTTCACTGTCCATGCCTTCGATATAGTCAAGATACCCCTGTGTTATAACATTCTCATGCATTCTAGCGTCAGCCCTTGAGTCGTACGAATATATTGATTCGGCGGTCGGGAAGTCTGCGGAAGACTCTTCCTGTCCATGGGCTTCCTCCATCCTGTCCCGCGGAGCAGTCAATACTTCATTGGTCGTGTTTACCGTCGGATTGACGGTAAGCGGAAATCCGGCCAGAGTATCACTCTGCATCGAATCAACATACAGCGTCATCCCATTGCTGAGAGCCAGCACAAGCGCGATGCCAATGATGCCGATGCTGCCGGCTATCGCCGTTATTATGGTTCTGGTTTTCTTGCTGACCAGATTCTTGAAACTTGATTTCAGCGCAGTGGCAAAGGACATGGAAACTCTTTTATTCCTAAGCTTTTCCTTGAAAACAACCTCATCAGGCTTTTCATATGTCCTGCTGTCCTCCACAACCATGCCGTCGAGGAGCCTGATGATCCTGTCGCTGTATTCCTGCGCAAGTTCAGTATTGTGGGTAACCATTATTACCAGACGGTCCTTGCTGATTTTCTTCAATAAATCCAGGATCACGATGCTTGTATGCGAATCGATGGCCCCGGTCGGTTCATCCGCCAGAAGAATCTTGGGTTGGTTGACAAGCGCCCTGGCAATGGCAACCCTTTGCATCTGTCCTCCCGAAAGTTGATTTGGTTTTTTCTTGATCTGGTCTTCAAGGCCAACCGCGATCAAAGCTTCCCTTGCCCGCATTCTTCTATCGGCTGTGCTTACGCCGGAAAGGGTAAGTGCAATCTCAACATTGTCCAAAACCGAAAGATGGGTTATCAGGTTGTAGTTTTGAAAAACAAAACCGATGGTGGCATTCCTGTAGGAATCCCATTCGCTGTCCCTGAATCCCTTGGTGGACTTGTCGTCGAGCAAAAGGTCTCCCTTCTGGTATTTATCAAGGCCTCCTATTATATTGAGCAGCGTCGTCTTGCCGCATCCCGACGGTCCGAGTATGGAAACGAATTCATTTGTCCGAAATTCAAGATTAACATCGGTCAGCGCATGGGTAACGGTGTCCCCCGCCTTGTAGTCCTTTGATATGTCAACCAGCTTAAGCATTGTCTGTTTCTCCTTGTGTGTTTTTTTTATTATATGACGGCTGTGTGCTCCAATTCATCAAACAGACCTGATTTCCTCCATCCGTCATTTGAATCCAGCCATTTGCCGCCCTATAACTTATACCCTTGCCGATCGGTTTGAATATATGGCGATCCAAATTCCGGGTTTTTTTGCAGGAAGAAGATTTTCTGTTGATAAGCCAACCGGAATAAAACAGGACAAAAAGAAAAGGACCGCTGTTTTGGCGGTCCTTTTCTTTATCAAGGGGGAAAAGTCTATTTTTTGATTTCCGGTATGCAGGCGAATCCTTCCGCGAGCATTTCATCGGTATAATCCACATCCGTGAGTTTGCCGGAATTATACGCTTCATAGGCCGACAGGTCAAAGTGTCCATGGCCGCTGAGACAGAACAATATCGTTCTCTCTTCACCTGTTTCCTTGCATTCTATCGCTTCGTCGATGGCCGCCCTTATGGCATGAGCCGATTCGGGGGCCGGGAGAATTCCTTCCGCCCTGGCGAACATGACGGCCGCTTCGAATGTCTCTGTCTGATGAACCGCCTTGGCTTCGATTATGCCCAGATTAACCAGTTTGCTCAAAAGGGCAGAATCACCGTGATACCTGAGTCCTCCCGCATGTATCCCCGGCGGCATGAAATCATGGCCCAGGGTATACATCATGGTCAGCGGCGTAAACTTTGCCGTATCCCCGAAGTCGTATGTATATTTACCTTTGGTAAGCGTCGGGCATGCGGTTGGTTCAACCGCAACGAATCTTGTATCTTTCTTTCCGTCAAGCCTCTCTTTTACAAACGGGAAGGCGATGCCGGAATAATTCGAACCGCCTCCGCAACATCCGATTACTACATCCGGGTATTCGCCTATCTTCTCAAACTGCTTCATTGCTTCCTGTCCGATTATCGTCTGGTGCAATATCACGTGGTTCAGCACGCTTCCCAACGCATAGTTTGTATCATCATGCGTGGCTGCATCCTCAACCGCTTCGCTGATGGCAATTCCGAGGCTTCCCATCGAATCGGGATGCTCCGCCAGTATTGCCCGGCCGGTATTGGTATCCATGCTCGGACTTGCGACGATCGTCGCCCCGAATGTTTCCATCAGGTGCTTTCTGTATGGCTTTTGATCATAGCTGACCTTTACCATGTATACCTTGCACTCAATCCCGAACATCTGCGTTGCTATGGCAAGGGCGGAACCCCACTGGCCTGCGCCTGTTTCCGTTGCGAGCCTTTTTATCCCTTCAATCTTATTGTAATAAACCTGGGGGATGGCTGTGTTGAGCTTATGGCTGCCAGAGGGTGTGGCTCCTTCATACTTGTAATATATCTTTGCAGGCGTCCCTAGTTTTTTCTCAAGCGCATACGCCCTGCATAACGGCGTAGCCCTGAAGGATCTGTACTTTTCCAACACTTCCTCGGGTATGTCGATGTACCTTTCCTGCGAAACTTCCTGCATGATCAGTCCCATCGGGAAAATAGGCGTAAGGTCCGCCGGTCCGACAAGCTCCTGAGTCTGCGGATTCAGGTACGGATCCACCGGGCTCGGCAAATCAGCCTGGATATTGTACCATTGCCTTGGCAGCTCGTTTTCTTCCAAATAAACTTTGTAGGGTACTTTTTTACTCATCTTGATCTCTCCTCTTCTAAACTATACTAAATTCGGTCTTATCGGGATCATGGCCCCGCCTCGGCTGAACTTGTTGACATTATACATTTTCATTACCCATGATGCAAGAAAAACTTTTCTTCTTGTGAATTTTTTAGGTATGGCTGAATAAAAAAACAATTTTGTTGAATTTCTTTTCTTTATCAATCTCCAACCCATATTCACCAGCGGTCTCTTTTCGCACTTGACGATTCGAACCAAAGAATATAGCATTGAAGCAAGCGGTTAAGTACAAGTATAATGGAACACTTTTTACTGAAATTGAAACTGAATCAAAAAGTGGAAGCGGACCAGTTTAATGAATAAGAAAATACTTCTGTTAGCTTTATTTCTTTTGTTTTTTCTCCTTTTCTCCTGTGTTGGAAAAGAAAAACCTTATGTGGTGGAAAAACCACTTTTTGGTATGGGTGAAAATGTTTATATTTGCATAAATGATGAGAATGTCTTTGAGCTGACAAGTGCATCTTCTTTTTTTTACAGTTTGGAGACTCCGGGGGACAAGGAGGCTGATGAAGCTTGCGATGATTGGTATAAAGTAATTGAAAGTACATTTAACATTGAATTGAATATTTTAAGTGTGTACCGGGACTATGTCAATCAAAAAATATACTTGCCGCAGTACTCAGCCAAAGAAGTAAATTATATTATGAGTAGTATTGAAAACGATGATATCAAAGGTCTTTTTCAGGTTCGCAATATCCAGCTTTTACAAAAACTGATTGATGAAGGTGCCGTATTGCCTATGGAGAATTATCTTGATGAAAATAATAATTGGAGTAATTTGCCATACGAATGGAAGAATGCTTATTCAGATGGAAATAATATTTGGGCGCTTCCGACAAGATATGAACAGAGCATATCGTTCAGGCTCATAAGAAACGATTGGTTATCGGCAATTAATATGGAAAGTCCGGTTTCAATCATTGATTTTTACGAGGTTTTATATAATTTTACTTATAATAATCCGGATAAAGATTCTGTCAATAATACAAGCGGCGCAATATGCAATGGGTTAAGTGGGCTTGAAGATATATTTGCATCATTCGATGCAAGGTTAACTCCTGATGGCAAAGTCACACCTGTATGGAATCCAAATAAAAACATATGGGAAGATAGTTTTATAAAACCTGAGTTTTCAGAATGCATGCAGTTTCTACTAAAATGCATTGATGAAAAGGTAATTGTCAATTCAATTGAATCAAGAATCGGAAAGGATTTTATTGAAGGCTATTCGGGTAGTTTTTATACACAGGATGAGCTAATAGACATAGAGGAATCCATCCATAGATACAGGCCGGAAACCACAGGGGTAGAAATCGGTTCTATTATTGGGTTGACTCATAATATCAGCGAGAATGTTACATGTGCCTATACAACCTTTTCCTATCCCATTGTCTTAACAAAAAACAGTAATCAGCCAAGCAGCACCATGAATATTTATATAGACTTTTTTATATCAAATATTGACGGTTACTTATTGGGGAGATATGGGCTTCAGGACAAATCCTACTATTTAGACAACAATGCAATTGTATATAAAACGAAAAACGATACCGGCGAAAAAACCAAGTGGCCCGGTATAGTCGCCAATTCCCCTGTATTTATTATTGAGCAAATACCGGAATCACAACTTGCCGAGAAAATAACCGAAAACACAGATAGATTGAATGTTGATGAATTAGTGGAGCAAAGCTTGCTTTGTTACAAGTTTCCTTGGAATCAGGACTTCCTGACAGCGTCTTATGAAACAGAAAGAATGATCAGAGCATTAGAGAATGTGTCACAAAGAATTGCAAATGAGATTTTGCTGGGAGTTGTGCCTATAGAAGATGGTGTTGAAAGGTACCGTGACATAGCAAAATCACTTGATGTACAGCAATATCTTAATATACTGAACAACCGGCTTGAGAATAACGATAATCCAATTAATTGATGTCTGAGTCAATATTGCCGCCATTTCATGTTCATGGAAACTTCCTTTATTAGGAACCTTGCCCGCTACCAGCTTCCGCCCCCGCCTCCACCGGCGCCTCCGCCCGAAAATCCCCCTCCCGAACCGCCTGTGCCGGATGATTTGCCGACAGTCATCGCAAATCCCGTCCTTGTGATGCATCTCATGAGGCTTCCCGCCGCAAACACAGTTGAACCCGGCATTCCTGAATCCGTCGTGTAATAACGCGGCGGCGGCATTGTTATTCCCTCGAACTTCCGGGCCCAGCCTCTTTCGAGGCCGAGAACGATGGCGTATGGCAAAATGTTGTAGAAATACTCCGGGTCTTTATCTATCATTTGTTTCAGTTTATCCATTTCTGCTTCCTTTATGAAGTTTCTAAGCCCCAGCAAATGCTCCAGCATGCCGTGCCCGAATTCAGTTCTTTTGATTATCGCCGCCGAAAAAGCAAGCAATGCAAATGTTGCAAGAGCGGTTCTCAAGGCTTCTGCGGCAATGAACGCCATTGAATGATAGAACGGTGAAAACGCTTCTTCAACGGTAAAGGCGAATACAAAGCACACTGCGAAAAAGACAGCCGTCATTATGGCGAACATAACGATCCTGGAAATCCTGGCGAGCCTGGTATAGATATTCCATTTCTTCATGGCGTGCACCATGACTCCTCCGACGACAAGCATTACTATCGTTGTAAATGCGGTTGAAAAAAAGATCTCAAGCGGAGGCAGGCCTTCCATAAGCGTGAAAGTCAACAGAAACAGCGGCAGCGCCGAAAGTAAAAATACAATTTGCGACCATGTTTTTGATTCCTTGGTAAACAAGCTCCTTCCACCCTCGTACTTTTCCATGATCTGCGCCTTGACCAAGGGAATATCCTCATAAAATTCCTGTTTAAGGTCATTGGTGGAAACCCAGCCGTCCCTGCCATATTCAAAAAGTCTGTGGAACATGAAAGTCTCATAATCGTTTGATGTTTCCGGTTCTTTTTTTCTGATGAAAAGAAACTCATTTTTCCCGGATTCGCTGATGTCAATGAATCCCTTTTCCGCCCAGTAGAAAATCAGGGAAGTTATATCCTTGTTGTCGATTATTCCATCAATAACATATCCCGCCTCTGCGGGAGTCATGTTTTCCGGGGGTTCGAATTGGACCGATGGATAAAGAGCCGGATCCCTTCCCCTGGAATTCCAGATATGCCATGCGAAAAGTATAAGGAGAAGACATATTATCCATGCCGCCGCAGAGAATAAAGCTGATTTTCCTTCAGTTCCTTTCACCGCGAATGTGTCTTCGGGTAAAACGATTCGGACCGTCAGACCTTCATTCGGCCCAAGTATGGGAACAAAACCCGTAATACGCATCCCTTCGATCATATGATGTACAGTGGCTTGGTAGGAATCCCCGGCCGCCCCGACATAGAACGAAACATCTCCTTTGGAAACTGAAACAGGAAGCTCAATGTCGAATTTTACATTTTCAATCAAAGTGTCCCAGCCCGTGCCAATTATATTGAAATAAAAAAGATCGAAGCCGTCATTCCGATCCCCCCCCATGTTGAATTCATATGCTATGACATAATTTTTCAGGCCTGTCAGGGTGGTGTCCGGATCCCCTATCTTGAGAACCAGTTCCCCTTCGCTTTTGCTCTGTGTATACTTTTCACTGACATAAATGTTGGATATGCCGGTTTTTTGTCCTTCATACCTAATCGGTATTCTTCTGTATATGCCATGCTTCGGTATTTCGAAATCGGCTGTGATTGTTTCCTTTATTTCATATGTGTTTTCTATAGAGACCTTAATCTCAATATCATATGCGGATATACTGTATCCCGGCGCCGCAGCACGCACCATGCCTGCCGGAAGCAGGATTACAGCAAGTACAATGAAAACAGTTAATAATCTCTTCATGTCTAAAAACTTACTTTTATATTTTTTTGTTCTTCAGCCTCTACTCTGTAATACTCTCTCTTTCCCATTCCAAAAGCCGATGCGACCATGGAGCTGGGGAAAGTCTCAGTCCTTGTATTGAAGCTTTTCACTACACCGTTGTAGTATTTGCGGGATTGAAGTATATCATTCTCAACCCTGGACAACTCTTCCTGCAGATTAAGGAAGCTCCGGTCAGCCTTAAGCTGCGGATAATTCTCCGCAAGTGCGAAAAGCGACTTCAAAGTTCCCTTCAGGGCGTTTTCCGACTGGGACATCTCTTCGAATCCCACGGCCGACATGACTTTGTTCCTGGCTTCTATCACGTCGGAAAACGTCTGCTTCTCATGCCTGGCATAACCCTTGACGGTTTCCACCAGATTCGGTATCAGGTCATACCTTTTCTTCAGGTAAGCCTCCATCGTCGCCAGCGCTTCCTCAATCCTGTTCTTCATCCTCACCAGAACGTTGTATGTCGCAACAACATACAATGCCAGGGCCAGGAGAATGCATCCAAGCACTATGCCGATTATTCCCACCATAGGGACACCTCCTTATTTTACTTTACCGGATTCGAAATCCTTCATGCAGTCAACCAGGGCCCTGACGCCTTCCGGCGGCATGGCGTTATATATGCTCGCCCTCATTCCGCCGACAGAGCGATGACCCTTGATATTAACTATTCCCCTGCTCTTCGCTTCCTTTATGAAAGCTGCGTCGATATCTTCATTTCCCGTTATGAAAGGAATATTCATCAAAGACCTGTCCTCGCTGCGCACCGTGCCGCGGAATAATTTGGATGAGTCAAGATAATCATAAATCAGCCCGGCTTTTTCCTCATTCATTTTCTGTATTCCGGCTACCCCGCCCTGTGCTTTTACCCAGTCATAGACCAGACCGCATATATATATGCCGAAGGTCGGGGGAGTATTGTACATCGAACCTTCCTCGGCATGTGTTTTATAATCAAGCATCGTGGGCACATCTTTTCCTGCGCCGCCTATCAGGTCTTCCCTTATTATCACTACCGTCACGCCTGCCGGCCCCATGTTTTTCTGGGCCCCTGCAAATATGAGGCCAAACTTACTGACGTCATAGACTTCAGAGAGAATGTTGGACGACATGTCGGCGACAAGCGTTACATCGCCGGTATCGGGAAGCTCCGTATATCTTGTTCCGTATATTGTGTTGTTCGTCGTTATGTAAAAGTAATCCGCGTCATTTGAAAACTTTGTTTTATCGAGTTTCGGTATGTAGCAGAAGTTTTCATCCTCGCTTGATGCAACAACATTTACCTCGCCGAATTTCCTTGCCTCGGCTATCGCCCTTTTGGTCCATGCACCTGTATGAACGATATCGCATTTTCCATTTTTCATCAGATTCAGCGGAACCATTGCAAACTGCAGGCTGGCTCCTCCCTGCAGGAAAAGCACCTTATAGTTGTCCGGTATACCCATGATCTCCCGCAAAGAGGCTTCCGCTCTGTTGATGATATCCTGATACACAGCCGACCTGTGGCTCATCTCCATGACGGACATTCCGCTGCCGCCGTAATCGAGCATTTCGTCCCGCGCCTTTTCCAGGACACTTTCCGGCATCACCGAAGGTCCGGCTGAAAAATTATAAACTCTGTTCATCTTTTCCCTCCCAGTTATTAATTATATTGACAATCTCTATGCCTATCCTTGACTGGGCCTCCCTGGTCGAGGCGCCAATGTGCGGAGTCGCACTCACTCTTTCATGGTTTATCAGTTCCATGTTTGAGGTAGGTTCTTCCTCGAATACATCGATTCCCGCCCCCGCGACTTTTCCTGAATTAAGAGCGTCCAGCAGGGCTTTTTCATTGACAACCCCGCCCCTTGCCGTGTTGATGATGTAAACCCCGTCCTTCATCATGGCAATTTCCTTCTCTCCTATGAGGGCTCCCCTGTCTTTGTCGAAAGGAGTGTGTATTGAAACAAAATCCACTTTCCTCAGCAGCTCTTCCATAGGGAGCCATTTGTAATCCGAATAATTCTTGTCCCCGGCCCTGTTCGTATAATATATCTTCATGCCGAGAGCCCTGGCTTTCCTTGCGGTTTCACGTGCAATCCTTCCAAAGCCTATGAGTCCCAGCCTTTTGCCGGAAAGCTCGGTCCCCGTGTAGCTGTTCTTGTTCCATTTTCCGGCCCTCATCGTTGCGTTCGCCGCACCGATGAATCTGGCGGCGCAAAGCATGTGCGCTATGGCGAGCTCCGCTACCGCATCACTGCTTGCCCTGGGAGTATTCCTGACCGCGATTCCGTTTTCCTCTGCATAATCCGCGTCAATGTTGTCGGTGCCCACTCCTGCCCTTATGGCAAGCCTGAGCTTTCCCGTTATTGCAGCGGAATCAATTGTCTCCCTGCGGATTTTTGTTGCGCTCCTGATTATTATAGCGTCAAACTCCTTGACCGCTTCCTTTAGCTCTTCCACATCCATGTATTTTTCGACGACCTCATGTCCCAGCTCTTTAAGCTGGTCTGCGGCCGTCCCGGATATTCCATCCGTCACCAGAATTTTCATAAACCTTCCCCGCCTCCTGTACATCGGCACCCATTGCAAACCTTTGTTTCCGGAGGATTCCCAAATTTTAGTCCGCCTGAAGGTACAGGTTTAACCTCCATTATTCGAAGCGTCCATAGACTCATTATATTGTAAACAAACGCTGCTTACAACCTGATGCCGACAGGTATGTACCCCGTATGCTCCCGGATAATAAAAAAACACGACCGAAGCCGCGTGTATATATAATTCCCAAAATGCCGGTCCCCCGTTTTTGACTCCTAGCTGTTGCTAGGTGGGTGCCCTGCCGGAATTTTCATTCTTCCTTCGCCGTTGCGCCTGCCTGATGGCAGACGACGGATTTTGTGAAAGGCCTGAACTACGGTTCCGGACCGACGGACTCCCATATGTCTAATGTAGGTTCAAAATGCAGGGTATGCCGCACATTTCAGGAATCTGATACTATATTAAGTTCATGTCAATTATATTCCTCTAATGGATAAATTTCAACCTAATGCGCCATACCCGGATCAATTGACCCTTCTTGTCATGTTTTGCCTGTCTTATGTAGCTTCAATTTGAATCTGCCTTTTCCCTGAATTCCGGATGTAGTGGAAAAGATACTGCTGGGCATATCCCGCCAAATCTCCAAACTTCCTTCTCGCATAAGCCTCGATTTCCCTTATCGGCATTTCCTTCCCTATATACAGTTCCTGCATGACTTTCCTGACCCAGACATCAACCGGGAAGGCCTCTGTATGCGCACCCGTAAATAAAATCACACAGTCCGCAACCTTCGCCCCGACACCCGGGAATTCCATGAGCAGCTTCCTTGCTTCTGCTATGCCCAGCCTTGAAAGCCTTTCCGTTGTAATCGGATTCTTCTCAAACATTGCCGCCGTCTTTTTGATATAGTCGCAGCGGTACCCCGCCTTGCTCAGCCTGATGTCGCATACTTCCCGGGATGCAAGTTCGGAAGGTTCCGGAAACGAGCTGTACTCCTCCCCGCCGAAGCTTATATTTTTTCCGTACATAAATGAAAGCACCGATATCACCCTGATGATATTCGGGATGCTGTTATTTGCGGATATAATGAATGATACAAGGGTTTCGAACAGCGGTTGCCTGAGAATTCTGATTCCGGGCGCATAATCCGCGGCCTTTTCCATGACCGGATCGTCAATCATAAGTTTTTTCTTAATCTGTCCGTAGTCGGTTCCCATGTCAAAGTACTCGTACCAGAAACTCTCAAAATCATACCGGTCGCAATTATAGAGAAGAAGGCGGCTTCCTGTTTGTACAGCTCTGACAACCCTTCCCATCACCACCCCGGTATAATCATTATGACTGTTTTTGGTCCATCTGAAGCACTGTCCGCACTCCAGGATCGACTGCAGGTCAAAATCCGCGAGTCCGCTTACTTCAATTCCATTTTCAATGCCGCCGATTGCAATCACCATGCGTCTCCTCCTGCTGTGCTATAATTATAATACTACAAACCGGAGAGCTTTTATGAAAGAACAGATTTATACCATTCCCGTAAACGACGCTTTTTCGACTGACTGTGAATGTCCGTTGTGTGAACTCGAAAGGAATCTCGAAAATGATTCCATAAGCTTCATGCTCAGTCCAGCCCTGATGGAAGAGCAAAACAGGATTTCCACGAACAAGAACGGTTTCTGCCGAAGGCATTTCTCCATGCTTTACAATAAGAGGGAGAATGTGCTGGGTGTAGCTCTTATCATAGAAACCCACATACAGCACCAGATGGCCGAGTTTGAGAAAATAGTCTCAAAAAACAAAGGCGGGCTGGAACGCGATTTGAAGATGAGTTCAGTGAAGAATCTCGCCGGAAGAATATCCGGTTCATCGACACCCGGAACGAAATTCATAGACTCGGCGATAGAATTCCACGGCTCGCTGGCCGCTAGATGCGATGTATGCAGCCGGATCGAACGGATCATGGACAGGTATGCGGATGTAATTCTATGGATGTATTTCAGGGACGCCGGCTTCCGTACTAAAGTCATGAACGGAAAGGGTTTCTGCCTTCCTCATTACAAACTGATGCTTGAATCCGCAAAAAAATATCTTTCTCCCGTCCAGCGTGCCGCATTCGTAATGGAAATGAATGAAACAATGGCCTCCAACCTGGCACGCATCCTGGATGAAATCCAATGGTTTACGCAAAAGTTCGATTACAGGAACAAGGATGCCTCCTGGAAAAATTCCAAGGATGCGGTTCCAAGGGCGATTGAAAAATTCGTGTCATACAATGATCTGAAGTAGAAATCCTACGGATAGGTTTCCCCGTCGATGACTATGTGTCTTGCGGTTATGTCAAGGCTTACAAGATGCAGCGCCGTAAGTTTTTCAAGCATATCGGCCACATTTTTCTGGATTTCCCTTAGTGTGTTGATGATCGTGAAATTATAGTTCACAACGACCGACATCTCTATACTGATGCCTCCCTCGCTGTTTATAACCCTGAACCTGGTAATGGTTTCGCATCCCTCCACCTTCGCAGCGGTGTACCTTGCTATCTGAAAAAGAGTGTTGTTTGATATAGTATAGCTTCCAAGATAACTGAACGTCGGTCTTACTATTGTCTTGGATCCTTCGGATATGTACTTGTTCCTGCCTTTTTTCCTGAAAACATAAAGAGGGTCAAGCAGATAGCCTCCGAAATCTTTTTTTATCTCAAATGTGGGAACGGGGATTACATGCTTTCCCTTGTCCTTCCTGTTTGACAAAGCCAGGTTTATCTCTTCCTCATCCGCAATGTCATTTATGTATATCGTCCTCTCGATTCCTGGAAGATTAAGTTTTTCAGATATGCTCCTGACCATTTTGTCGCTGGTGCCCAGAATAAGTATGCTGTCTATCTTCTTTGACTTTATAGCCCTTAAAATGTCTTTCCTGTGTTCATCGTCCGTAAGAAGGGCATGCCTGACTGAAGCCAGCTTGGTCTGTTCCTTCTTGGCGCTGGTTCCCGCAACCACTCTGTTGCCGCTGATAAGCAGCCCGTCATCGATGATATGCGAAATTCCCATGTCGCTGGCAACCATGCTGGCCTTATGGCTTTTTCCTGTTCCGCTCGGGCCCACAAGGGCATATACTTTCAATCGAAATCCTCCAAAGCCATTATAACATAAGGACCCGTTGCGACAGTTGCAACGGAAAATTCTTCAGCCGTGGTGTCTTTTACTGTACTATTTTATTGTGGTCTTGAATATCCTGTATCCCGACTTTTTGCTTATTGTTTCACAGTTGCCGAATATCCTCAGCAATTCCTTTTGTGCGCTTTCCGCGCCTTGTTTCTTTTGAATCACACAATAAAAGACGCCATCCTTCGAAAGATGGTCATGGGCGCCTTCAAAAATCGAATAAACCGTCTTCTTGCCGGCTCTTATGGGGGGATTGGTTATTATTACATCAAAATTCCCGGTAATGTTTCCGAACCCGTCTGACTTAACGGCAACCGCATTTTTAATCTTGTTGTGATTGATGTTTTTTTCTGACAATTCAATGGCCCGCTCGTTGATATCCGCCATTTTTATCCTGCGTTCGCCATTGAACGCGGCAATCGAAATGCCTATCGGCCCGTAGCCGCAGCCCATGTCAAGTATCTCGGTTGCGGCCGACGGGAGATCCCCGAGAACGGTTTCTATCAAAAGCATTGTCCCGAAATCAACAGCATTCCTTGAAAATACGCCCGAGGCCGTGTGAAATCCGAATTTCCTGCCGTTTATTTCCCTTTCAATGAAATTTTCGATGTATTCCGAGGAAGGTTCCCCGGCAAAGTAATGATCCGTCATCTTGTTATCGTCACCTTTTTTATGTTTCTTGGATTATCCGGATTCAAACCCTTGGCGAGCGAAAGCCTGCAGGCAAAAAGCTGCATTGCTGCAGCCGTTACAAACGGAGAGGTGAAATCGCTCAGCCCGGAAGGCACCTCTATCGTTTCTGAAACCATCTTCATAATCCCTTTATCGTTTGTGACCGCCGCTGTTTCGATTCCGTATCCAGCGAGAACCTCAGCCATTTCCACGTTCCCTTCGCCTGCCAAGCCGCCGGGAGCAATTAGGAAAACAGGTATACTTGTGTCAAGCAATGCCAACGGTCCATGGTAGAAATCCGACATCGCATAAGCCTTTGCGCGGACATAGCAGGTTTCCTGTATCTTCAGGGCTCCTTCAAGGGCTATGGAATAATTCGTTCCCCGGGCCAGTATAAAGCACTCCTGCATATCCTTGTATTTAATGACGACGCGGTCGGGAACGCCGAAATCAGCAAGAAATTCACCGACTTTTCCCGGCACGGTTTCAAGCTGTTCCATGAGTTTCCTGCCGCCCGAAAGCTCGGCGGCAATCATAGCCATAATCATCATCTGGGCGGTAAATGTTTTTGTCGCAGCCACGCTCTTCTCTTCCCCTGCCATACAGTTAAAATGATATGAAGCTTCTTTTGCCATGGGACTGTCTTCATAATTGGTTATGGCGGCGACAAGCGCACCCTGACGGTCTGCATGCCTCATAACTTCCAGGACATCCTCGGCTTTTCCGGATTGCGATATTCCGATTACAAGTGCATTTTGCAGATCAGGCTTTCCACCGTAAACCGTTATTACCGAAGGAGCGGCAAATGCAACAGGTATTCCGGCATGGATTTCCAGGATATATTTCGCATATACGGCCGCATGGTCCGAGGTTCCCCTTGCGGCAATATATATCAGCCCTATGTTCCGGGCCTTTACTTCACGGCAAAGATCCCGGACGCCGTTCTTGCTTTCTGCCAGTACCTTTTCCAGCACCTTTGGCTGGCTGTTTATCTCATCGATCATTATAGTCATCAGAATCTCCGAATTTCTTCAAAATCAAAGGCTGTTCAAGAATTTCCTGCGGGACATGCCCCAAACCGGTGATTGCTCGCAGTTGCTCCGGTTCTGTACTGAATCTCTTAAACAGCCTTTTGCGTTCCATCAAACTCTTTTTGTCTTTTCCTATGCCTCTACACATGCTCCGACGGGGCATACGCCGGCACAGGCGCCGCAATCTATGCAGGCCTCGGCGTCGATTACATATGTTTCGTCCCCAGGGGAAATACATGATACCGGGCATTCAGCCTCGCATGCTCCGCAGTTGATGCACGTGTCGATTATTTTATATGCCATTTCTTACCTCCGGTGGATTTTATTCCTTACACATTATATATATGCAGGTATTTATAAGTCAAGGAACATGATCGCTTTCTCCGCGCTCTGACCCGGCATCTTGTTCAAGCCTTCCGTGATTGTTTGTATTCCGCGTGTTCAATGCGGATCATTTGCAGAATTTTGATATTGAATTGCATAAATATGAAATCCATTTTCCATTTCATCTCAAAAAATGTATTATTACTATTAGGGACAGCTTAATGGCATAGGATTTCAGATATTCAGCAATCTATATCTTGCGAAGGAGTTCATAATGACCGAAAGAGAGCGGATCCTAAGTGTCTTCAATGGAAAGGTACCGGACAAAACCCCGTGGTTCGCAGATCTTTCCTATCTGTACTCAAGTATGTCTGCCAAGGGCATACTTGACGAAAAATATGCGGGCGCAGAGGGATATTACAGGTTTTACCGTGATCTTGGAGCGGGCATATGCTTTTACGCCCCTTTTCCGTGGTCGATGAAGTATACGCCCGGTGTTGAATTAAAAACCAATGAAACAAGCGGTCGGCGGATATGCGAATTCATAACACCCGTAGGACGATTGGAATCGCATGAAAGGTATATTCCCGAATCCTATACCTGGGCCATAACAAAATACTATGTCGGAAACATAGAGGATCTCCGGGTGCTTAGATATATATCCGAGCATACGGTTTATTCCAATAATTACAATGACTTCATAAAAACCGACGAACTATGGGGCGGCGACGGCATTCCGGCCGCCATGACGACCATAGCCGCCTCTCCTTTGCAAAAACTGATTGCGCGCTGGGCCGGAATAGAAAACACCGTAAGCATATATATGGATCATCCGGATGAATTCACCGCCATACTCGAAGCCATTGGCAATTCGGAAGACCGGGTTTATGATATTCTTTGCGATTCGCCTGCGGATTATATTGAGTTCCCGGAAAATCTTTCAAGCGAAGTGACCGGCAGGGCTTTTTATGAAAGCCTCAATATGCCGTATTATATGAAAAGAAACCGGCAGCTTCATGAAGCCGGCAAACTCACCGGTATTCATATAGACGGAACCCTGACCCCATGCCTTTCTCTTTTAAGCAAGAGCGGCTTCGACATCGCCGAGGCAGTGACGCCCTATCCCGCTGGCGATATTCATATAAAGGACCTCAGAAAAGCCGCGGGTGCAGACTTGATAATCTGGGGAGGTCTTCCCGGAATCCTTTTTTCTCCATTTTACAGCGAGGGGCAATTCATATCCCATATTACAGAGCTGCTTGAAGCATTCCCTCCGGGTTCAGGCTTCATACTGGGCGTTGCCGACCAGGTTCCGCCCGACGGCCTTATATCCCGGGTCAGAATGGTCCGGGAAATTATCGGAAAGTAACAGGTGCCAGGCATGACTGATGATCTGAACAATATTAAGGAGCGGCTTTCCAAGGCTGATATTCATGTAATACCTTACTGTCATGCAGATTATGCATGGACTCATCCTCGCGAGTGGCACACCGCCAGATATTTGAAGATCGTTGACGAAGTCCTGGATCTTATGAGCGAAAACAATGATTATACCTGGATGATGGATAATATAATCCCGCTTCTTGATGCATATCTGTCGGAAAAACCAAACCGTACCGGGGAGCTTGTCGAACGAATCCGCGAAGGCCGGATTGAAATGACCAACGGCACCCTGGTTCTTCTGCGTCCCACCATGGCGGGCGATGAAACCTTCATCCGCAATATAATCATTGGCCGGGAATATATGCGCGGGCTTATTCCGGATTTCGCTACCCGCGTTTTCCATAATGTCGATGTTTCCATCGGCCATTCACAGCTTCCGCAGATTCTTCGTCTGGGTGGTTATGATTTCTACCGGGCCTGGCGGCCCCAGGGAGCTATGGACGCCAAGGGTATCCCGCGGCAGTTTATCTGGGAAGGTCCCGATGGTTCGGGAATATCATGCTCAAGGGGCACTTACGCAGGTTTGTGGAGAACCGGCTATATGACCGGGGATTGCAATTCAGGCGGCGATTTGATTCTTGAAAAATTCTATGAAAATGAAATCCGGGATATTCTGGCGAACTCGCTTTCCGAAAGCATATGGCTTCCATTCGGCATGGACGACACGCGTCCGATGCGTGATTTCAACGACAATCCCGTAAACCTTGACGGTTTCATGGATTATCTTCGGGAGACAACCGGTGTTTCAATTAATTATTCAACTGCTGAAAGGTATTTTAATAGGCTTTCCAATACAAATCTTCCTGTTTACCGCGGAATACCCGACCCATGTGATGTAGGCTACAATATACCATCGAAAGGCGACAAAGGGTTATGGCTGGCGAGAATCCTTCTTGATACACTTGCAGTAAGGACAGAAACCCTTTGGACAATGGCCGCTTTGGCAGGAGGCGCCTATCCGGAGGATGATCTGAAAAAGTTATGGGAAACAACGGTATTCATCTGCAGCCATGGGATGGAGTTTGTTTTCGCCCATGATTATGATGATATTATTCAAAGGGTGGTTTCAGCCATGACTGTGGCAAAACACCTTTCCGACGACGCCATTCAGGTTTTGGCCGGGAGTGTTACCAAGAAGAGTGTTACCAAGAAGGATGATGTTCGCTTTGTTCTGGCCAATACCCTTAATTGGGAAAGACGGGAAATATTCTTCATTCCAACTCACGATGCAGGCCTGTCGGGTTCATTCCTTGTTTCCGGTTCAGACGGAAAGGCCATCGAATCACAGCCGGTTTTCGCAATACCGGCGGCCGGCGGTGAAAATTCCCGCAGACTTTTAGGATTTCTCGTCGAAGCCGGTATTCGATCCCTGGGGTTTTCAACCATATCCGTGTCGAATCCGCCTTCGAAGGACCAACCTCAGCCATATGATGATTTCAATATCAACCCGCCGGGCTTGCAGGAAATTGATACGGGCGAAATCAAGGTTGTCTTCCAAAACGGCCGGATAATAACAATAAACGGAAGAGACTTTCTTGCAGAAGATGGTGTTTCCGCCGGAAGCATACGCTTTTCAGAGATGGAGCAAACACCGACGGATGCGTGGCTGTACAACAACCGGCCGGGCATTGTTCATGAATTCCGACCATCGCATTGGTATTGGGAAGAAGAAGGACCCCTGAGATGGAAATATGTGCTCATCGGAGTTTCCGGTCCTCACACGGTGCGTCAGGAAATAACCCTTTACAGGGGCAGGACCGACATTGATTTCAGCACAGTCGTTGAATGTGCTCCCCGGACCCGCGGGTTCTTCCTTGCCTCCTTCCCCGCTGATGAAAAGACAGAATTTACGGCCGATATTCCATTTGGAGTTGAAAAACGCATTATCCATCAAGAACCCTTTGGTGTTTCGACGGATATAGACATAGATAACCTTGAACGCCTTTGGAAGGGTGTTTTCTATTCCAAAAGCTGGATCAATTATCAATACGAAGCAAATAGTGTCACATTGACCGGTGTAAGCTCCCCCAGATATTATCTTCACGATTCCGGCAGGAAAAGCGTTTCCATCATTCTGACGCGCATATACGATCTTGATAAATGCACGGACTGGATGAAATACGCCCACCCGTATCATGAAGAACCCGGTGAAATCAAATTCACCTATTCGTTGAATATAACCGGAGAAATCTCCGGACCATGTTATCTTCCTATGATAAAGGAATCCCTGGAAAAGAAAAACCCGATCGAACCATACATGCTGCCCCGGAATTCATCGGGCGCCCTCCCGATGAAAACGATGACATTCCTTGACATCATGTCGGAATCAACGGTTATTTCCACTCTCTATATGCATAAAGGCAGAACCATCCTCCGGTTGTACAACGCCTCCGACAAGAACGATTGTCTTGAAATAGTCTCCGCAAGGCGGATACTATCCTTTGCCCTAACAGACTTCCATCTGAATCCGGTTGAACGGCCGGACACAGTCATTGACGCCTGCGGCTTAAGTCTGAAAACGGAAGCCGGTCCGTGGGAAATACTGACCTTGGTTCTTGAATTTGAAACCTGATGATTCTACTTGAATAATCCCGCCAGTTTTGCAACCGCCGCATCTATGTTTTGCTGCCTCTTGTTTTCCGGCGACCATTCTACTATGGCGGTTCCGATTACCTTTGCACCTTTTCCCTCACATAGTGTCTTCATCTGCCTGGCCGCATTGTTCCCTCCCATCCATCTGCAGGGGAGCTGATGGGTTATAAGGCAGGCTGCCTTCCTGTCTTTCAATCCATCAATCCGTTTGAAATATTCCTTCATTGCGAATTCAAGCGAAAATGCCTCTGTGTGCGAACCAAAAACAATCGCATCATACCCATCAAGTCCCGGAAGTTCAGAAAACTTAACTTCCTTATCTGCGGGATTGGGTTTGCCCTCTGTCTTGATTTCCTTCAGTTCAACCTCATGACCTGCTTCCCCAAGGACCTGCTCCAGTTTTTTAGATACCGACAGCGTATTGCCTGTCACCGAATGAACTATTATGCCTATCCTCATACAATCCTCCGTTTAATCAACCGATTATAATTAATACAGTTATTATAACAGCCTGCACTCTAAAAAACACCCTTTCCTCATGCCGCAGACCGCACAAAATCAAACAGTTGCCCAAGGCAACTGTTTGATGAAATCATTTGATTCGCCATAATAAAATTTTATTTGAATGGATTTATATCAATTCCCGCTTCTGGTAGCTTGTGTGGAGCAATTCATGCGCCTTTTCACCATAAAACTCACCCAGATAATCCCTGTACAGTTCAATTACATTTTCATTTTCATGTGATTTGCGTTTTGCCTTGCCCAAGTCCTCGCGATAAATTGCATCAGCCCTTTTCTTTATGATCTTTTCATCGCCGCCATGGTAAGGCTGTCCGCCGCCGCCAATGCAGCCGCCCGGGCAGGCCATTATCTCTATTGCGTGGTATTTCGATTTTCCCGACCTTATGTCTTCAAGGAGCTTCCTCGCATTGCCGAGTCCGTGTGCAATGCCGATCCTTACTTCCATATCGCCGATCATAACGATTCCTTCCCTGATTCCCTCGAGTCCCCTGAGCTGATGATAATCAACCTTTTCAAGCGATTCTCCCGTAAGCCAGTCGCATGCGGTTCGAAGGGCCGCTTCAATTACGCCTCCGGTTGTTCCGAATATAATCCCTGCGCCGGTTGATTCCCCCAGAGGGTTGTCGAAATCCTCGTCCGGCAGGTCGATGAAGTTAATACCGGCCTCCCTGATCATCTTGGCGGCTTCCCTTGTGGAAATAACATAATCGACGTTCTGCCTCCCGCTTGTGTTAAGTTCCGGCCGGGCAGCCTCATATTTCTTGGCCAGACACGGCATGACGGATACGACCACCAGCTTTTCGGGATCGATCTTCATCTTCTCGGCGTAATATGTCTTTACGACTGCACCAAACATCTCGTGAGGGGATTTGCATGTCGACGGTATGTCAAGCAGATCGGGGAACTGGTGCTCGAAAAACTTGACCCACGCCGGGCAGCAGCTTGTCAGAATCGGCAGCGTTCCGCCGTGTTTCAGCCTGTGTATGAATTCGGATGCTTCTTCCACTATGGTCAGGTCGGCTGCAAAATCAGTGTCGAACACCCGGTCGAATCCCAGTCTTCTTAATGCCGCCGCCATCTTACCGGTTACTATCGTCCCTATCTCCATGCCGAATTCTTCGCCAAGAGCAACCCTGACCGCAGGTGCGGTCTGAACCACTACGATTTTTTCGGGATCGTTTATCGCATCCCAGACTTCCCTGATCTGATTTATCTCGGTAAGCGCCGCCGTAGGGCAAACCGCCACACATTGTCCGCAGAAAGTGCACATCGTATCCACCATCGGGAGTCCGAATGCGGGACCTACGACGGTTTCGAATCCTCTGTCCATTCCCGATAGAATACCGCATGTCTGCACTTCGTTGCACATGGTCTCGCATCTTCTGCAGAGTATGCATTTGTCAAGGTTCCTGTAAATCGAACGGCTTGAGTTGTCTATTTCGTAAGTCGATTGTTCTCCCGTATACTCTATCTCCCTGACGCACAGGTCCGCGGCAAGTTTCTGAAGCTCGCATTGCTGGTTTTTCTCGCAGACAAGGCAATCCTTCGGATGGTCTGAAAGCAGGAGTTCAACCATGGTTCTTCGCGCCTTTACAGACCTCGGCGTGTGCGTTTTTACTACCATGCCCTCGCTTACATATGTCGAACAGGATGGAGCAAGCGTTCCCCTGCCCTCTATTTCAACCACACACACCCTGCAGGATGCGCTTCTGTTGACAGCCTTCAGGTCATGCAGGTTCAGATGGCAAAGCGTCGGTATCTCAACATCGATTTTCCTCGCGGCTTCAAGAACCGTATATTTTTCCGGAACCGTAACCTTTATGTCGTTTATTGTAACATTTACTTTCTTCATTAATAAAACTCCTCAGCTTTTCAATATGGCGTCGAATTTGCATGCCTTGAAGCATGCCCCGCACTTTATGCACTTGGCCTGGTCAATTTTATGAGGTTCCCTTACTTTTCCGGAAATGCATGCAGTCGGACACGCCTTGGCGCACATTGTGCAGCCTATGCATTTATCGGCAATTACCTCATATCTGGTAAGACTGCTGCATATGCCCGCAGGACATTTCTTTTCCTTCACGTGGGATATGTACTCGTCGTAAAAATACTTCATTGTGCTGAGAACCGGATTCGGAGCCGTCTGGCCCAGGCCGCACAGCGATGTATCCTTGATTATTCCGCCGAGTTCCTTCAGCTTATCAAGGTCTTCTTCAGTTCCTTCCCCTTTTGTTATCTTGCAGAGAATTTCATAAAGCCTCTTGTTGCCTATTCTGCAAGCCGTGCATTTTCCGCAGGATTCGTCGGTTGTAAATTCAAGATAGTATTTAGCTATGTCCACCATGCAGGTGTTTTCATCCATTATGATCATTCCGCCCGAACCCATCATCGAACCTATTTCCTTAAGGCTTTCATAATCGATCGGGACATCAAGGAACTGTTCGGGTATGCACCCTCCCGAGGGTCCTCCGGTCTGAACCGCCTTGAATTTCTTGCCGCCTACAATTCCATCGCCAATATCGTAAACTATTTCCCTGAGGGTAGTGCCCATGGGGACTTCGACAAGACCGACCTTGTTGACATTTCCGGCAAGGGCGAAAACCTTGGTGCCCTTGCTTGTTTTCGTTCCTATTTCAGCAAAGCGGTCGGCACCCATGTTGAATATTGAGGGTATGTTCGCAAGAGTCTCGACATTGTTGACCGTGGTGGGCATTCCCCAAAGACCTTTTTCAGCCGGAAACGGCGGTTTAAAGTGCGGTTCGCCCCTGTTTCCCTCGACAGAGCTGATCAACGCTGTTTCTTCCCCGCATACAAAAGCACCTGCTCCGTATTTTATCTTGATGTCGAATGAGAATCCGCTTCCCATGATATCGCCGCCGATCAATCCTGCCTCGTATGCCTGCCTGATGGCAATCGTAAGTCGTTCTATCGCCAGCGGATATTCCGCCCTTATATAAACATAACCTTCATTTGCGCCGACGGCATAACCGCAAATCGCCATTGCTTCCAGGACTGCCTGCGGGTCTCCCTCCAGTATGCTCCTGTCCATGAAAGCACCCGGATCCCCCTCGTCGGCATTGCATATAATATATTTTCTTTCGCCTTTATTCCTGCGGGCGAACTCGAGCTTCAATCCTGTGGGGAATCCACCGCCGCCCCTTCCGCGCAGTCCGCTTTTCTTCAATTCATCGATAACGTCTTCAGGCGTCATCTCATCAAGAATCTTTCCCAACGCCATGTACCCGTCGCGGGCAATATATTCCAATATGTTCTCGGGATCGATGACCCCACAGTTTCTCAATGCTACCCTCAGCTGCTTATGACCGCTCATTGCTCCACCTCCCGAAGGCTTGCCGTTTCATAGTTTTTTTCAAGCACAAGCTCCTCTACTATCTCGCCTCTTATGATATGGTTGCTTATTATCACCTTTGCCCTCGAACTATCGACATTTCCGTACAATACGGGATCTTCGCCGGGCTTTACTATTTCAACCGTTGGTTCGGAATGGCATGCACCCATGCAACCCGATCTTACGACGATTACATTCTTCAATCCCTGTCTCATGATCTCGCCGGCTATCGAATCAAATACTTCCCCCGCACCTGCGGCCATTCCGCAAGTAGCCATGCCGACTATTATGCGAATGTGTTCCCTCTGAGCGTTAAGACTTTCCTTAAGCTCCTTCAATTCATCAAAACTTTTTATTTTTATCATCCTATCTTACCCCGCTCTCAAGTTCGACAAGAATCTTATCAAGATCGTCGATTTCAACCCTGCCGTGAACCCTGCCGTCGGCTATTACGACCGGGGCCAGTCCGCATGCACCCACGCACCGAAGGGAATCTATCGTAAACTTACCGTCCTTTGTCGTCTCTCCGCACTTAATGCCGAGTTTTTCCTGAACGGAAGCCAGTATGTCGCTTGCACCCCTGACAAAGCATGCCGTTCCCATACAGACTGAAATAACGTGCTGTCCCTTTGGTTCTTCCGTAAAGTAGGAATAAAAAGTAACCACACCATTGACCTTTGCGGCAGACAGTTTCAGTTTCCTCGACACATGCAGCTGCACTTCCCTTGGCAGATATCCAAAAAGGTTCTGCGCCTTGTGCAGAACAACTATGAGATTGCCCTCGTCTTCCTCAAGCCCGTCAATAAATGCGTCAAGCTCCTTGAATTTTTCTTCCGCCAAACTGTTATTACACATTTTTCGCTACCTTTCCTTGATGAAATTCCATATAAACATACCTGCCGTTTTTTGATCCAAGCGTATTCTACAACATAATAATTGGCTCAACAAGGTGTAAATGGGAAAATTGTTAAATTTTTAACACTTTTTTGTAATTTCAACGGGTTCGAGCCATTTTCCCGCTTTTATCCGTATGTTTGCATACAATATTCCGATTGCTTCCATCGAATCATCTTTAATTTTTTTTGAAAAAATCCGCGCCGAAAAATCTTTCGATGCCTTTTCTCGCAATTATGTGGATTTCGTCCGGATCAATTCCTTTTAAAAGTTCTTTTCTTATCGAAGGAAGCTCTACTCCCGTAACAAGCTCTCCGTCCTTTACCAATCCATCGACCGGCCTTGCTGCAAGAATATCGACAAGCCTCCTTTTCCACAAACCATACTCCGCTTCATATTCTTTCAAACCGGCCAGATTCCTGAGTTCCCGGGGGTCTTCCTCAAGATTGAACAACTGCTCGCGTCCATGCACCGTGTCGTAGCAATACTTGTATCTGCCGTCGGTGACAAACTGAACTCCGATAAGACCGCTGCTATGCTCTCCGTGGATGAATTCCCTTCCCTCTATCTTCCTTCCGTACAGCGGACCCATTATGTCCGCACCCTCGACATTGGACGGTACCGGAACCCCTGCCGCCTTTAATATCGTCGGCATTATATCCATATGGGTAACCGGTGTCCGGTCCCTTCGGTATCCATGGGTGGTATTGACCGTACTGATTGCAGTATCGGGTGTTCTGATGATAAGGGGAATTTTTGACGAACCCTCGTAAGGAAATATTTTCCTCCAGGTGCAGTGGTCTCCCAGTAAATCGCCATGGTCGCTGGTGAATATGATAATCGTGTTCTTTGTGTGTTCGTGCCTTTGCAGATAATACAGCAATCTGCCGACCTGATGATCTATGTGCGTAATCAGTGCGCAGTATGCCCTTATGGCTGTCTGCCTGTCCTCTTCATTCTTTGTGCCTATCATCGGGGCATTGCTTGCCGTCGCCCGTCTGTACTCCTCCGGTTCCCAGTCCCCGACCGGGGCTTCACCGAAATCAACATCCCTGTACATCTCATAATATGCCGTGGGGGGATCCAGCGGAGGATGCGGCCGGTGGAATCCGAGCTGCATGAAGAAAGGTTTGCTCCCGTCCATTTTGCTAATCTCTTCAATTGCTGTTTCGGTTGTCCATTCCGTGGGGTGGAGATAAGTTTCATGCGTCCATGGAATATAGCAGAAACCGTTGTTGTCAATGCTGTCTGCAGTATCCTTGATTTTCCCGTCGGTCTGTTCCGACAGCCATGCGTGATAATCGCTTGGTTCGCCGTCAAGCCAGTTCTGGGGATCATACAGCCTGTTTATTTCAAAACCGAGGCTTGCCCTTCTTGGATAATAATGGGTCTTTCCGATATTTATCGCAAGGTATCCCGAATCCCGCAGACATCCCTGCATGGTCACTGGGTATTTCCACGGAACC
>JAWOIG010000044.1:0-9367 GCA_046484775.1 Clostridia bacterium
ATGAGATGGATGTGTTTCTGATAGCCGGGCCGTCCCTCAGGGATATCCTTGGAAGATACTGCATGATAACCGGCTTCGCACCGGGACTTCCCCGGTGGAGCTATGGCCTGTGGATGAGCCGCAACAGTTATGAAAATGCGGACATAGTCAGAGGAATAGCCGACCGGCTCAGGGCTGAGAAAATCCCGTGCGATGTCCTTCACCTCGACACATACTGGTTCGAACAGGACTGGATATGCGACCTTAGGTTTTCCAAGGAAAGATTCCCGGAGCCGGAAAAACTGATAGCAGATCTTGCAAAACAGGGTTTTTCCGTTTCAATATGGCAAATGCCGTATGTGCACGAGTCGCAGGAAAATTACAGGGAAGGCGTGGAGAAGGACTATTTTGTAAAGAAACCGAATGGAGGGATATTCCATTTCGATTGGTTCGGAAAGCAATATGCCCTGATGGATTTTTCAAACGATGATGCGGTCAAATGGTATGTGGGACAGATAAAGCAGGTGCTGGGAATGGGTGTGAAGGCGGTCAAGACGGATATTGCCGAAGGATGTCCCGCCGAAGGCGTTTACAAGACGCGCGACGGCCGGGAAATGCACAACCTGTTTCCGTTGATATACAACAAGTCAATCTTCGGGGCAGTTAAGGAAGTCTGCGGTAAAGGTTTGGTATGGGCAAGGTCGACCTATGCCGGGGGACAGAGGTATCCACTGCCGTGGAGCGGGGACTCGCGCTCGACATTCGAGAATCTGGCCGGCGCTCTGAGGTCCGGGATTTCGATCGGCTTGTCCGGCCAGCCGTTCTGGAGCCATGACATCGGGGGCTTCATCGGAAAGCCCGACCCCGAGCTATATGTCAGGTGGGCGCAGCTCGGATTATTTTCATCGCATGCCAGGTGCCACGGAGGAGGAAATTCCAATCCGAGGGAACCCTGGGCGTACGGAGAGGAAGCCCTTCGTATATTCCGCAGCTTTGCCGGATTGCGTTATAGGCTCCTTCCATACATATTCAGCACCGAGCACCAAAGCCTCGAAACCGGAATGCCTTTCATCAGGCACCTGTCGCTTCACCATCAGGAAGACAGGAATGTCCACGGGATATACGACCAGTATTATTTCGGAGAATCGATGATGCTCGCGCCGATTCTGTCCAGGGGCGGAAAACGGCAGGTCTATCTGCCCGACGGAACCTGGTTCGATTACTGGACGGGGCAAAAAGCAAAAAAGACAGGATGGATCGATGCGGAATGTCCGCTTGACATAATGCCGATATTCATTCCGGCGGGATCTGTCATAACATATGGTCCGGAACAACAGTATGTAGATGAAAAAAAGACCGCTGAAATTGAAATCCATGTCTATGGCGGGGCGGACGGGGCTTTTAGTTACCGCAACGACGGCGACACAGGGGATTTCATGGTAAAATACAAGGACGGCAGGACGATATTCGACGACGGCGGGTATCGCGGCAAATATAAATTGAAAGTGATTGAGTAGGCATGGTCGATCTCCATATTCATACAACGGCTTCCGATGGAAGCGTTAATCCGGGAAAACTGGTGGAAATGGCCCTCGAAAGGGGGCTGTCCGCTATTGCAGTGACAGACCATGACACCATCGGCGGAGTGGAACAAGCGCTTGAAGCAGGCCGCAGACTCGGACTGCCCGTTGTGCCGGGGGTGGAACTGGGCGTCGATTACATTGCGAGGGAAACCCACATACTCGGTTATTTCAGCGAGAAAAACTATTTGGGAATCAACAGATATTTCAATTGGATTCTTGAAAAACGCCATGAAAGGAACAGAAGTCTGATAAACAATCTCACCAGGGCGGGATTTGATATAAGCCTTGAGGAAATGTATGAAAAGGCCGGGGACGGAACCCCGGGGCGGCCGCATCTCGCGAAATGCCTTATTGAAAACGGCTATGCATCCGATGTCAACGAAGCATTTGACAAGATCCTTCTTAGGGAGGACATATACATTCCAAGGGAAAAAACGACTCCGGAAAGTGCGATAAGGGAGATTGCAGCCAACAACGGGATTGCCGTGCTTGCACATCCTGTTTACCTGGACAGGGAAGGTTTGTTTGAAACCGCGTTATCCGATTTCATGGATATGGGACTGGGCGGCATTGAGGTGTTCCATACGGATCATGATGAAGCGGACACCGTGAAGTTCCTGAAGGCGGCTAAAAAAAACAATCTGGTGATCACCGGTGGAAGCGATTTCCATGGCGCCAATAAGGAAAATGCATTCCTGGGACTCCCGCAGGTAGATGATTCTTTCTACCGCAGGCTCATGGAATTGCTATAGATAAGCCCGCACGGATTGAACCAATCGGCGCGGGGTGATACAATTTCCCCATGCCTTGGGTGCAGGACGGGAGAAAACGGAAAATGACAAGCATACTCAGCAACAGCCAGATTGATAAAATAAGGAAGGCGGGAAGGATAGTATCCGCCTGCCATGTAAGCCTTCGTGATTTTATCAGGCCGGGGCTCAGGACTTCGGAGGTCGATAAATTCGTTGAAAACTTCATAGTTTCACATGGGGCTGTGCCGGCGCAGATAGGATATATGGGATATCCGTATGCAGCCTGCACTGCGTTGAACGACGAGATATGCCACGCTTTTCCCGATGAAACAGTCATACGGGAAGGCGATGTTCTTAAAGTCGATTTCGTCGTAAACCTTGATGGCTGGCTTGCCGACTCCGCATGGTGCTATGCCGTCGGAGATATTTCCAAAGAAGCGGAGTTTCTGATGAAAACAACCAGGGAATGCCTGTATCTCGGAATCCGGCAGGCAATCGACGGGAACAGGATAGGCGATATAGGCAATGCCATACAGACCCATGCCGAATCGAAGGGCATGAGTGTAGTGCGGGAATACACGGGGCACGGAATCAACACCGTGATGCACGACGGCCTGGTGGTTCCTCATTACGGAAGGCCCGGCAAGGGGCCGCGGATCAGGGAAGGAATGGTATTTACAATTGAACCGATGATAAACGCGGGAGCCCCCGGCTGCACGATAGACGGCGACGGATGGACGGCAAGGACGGTGGACGGTTCCCTTTCGGCGCAGTACGAGCACACGATAGCGATTCTTCCGAATGGTCCCGAAATAATAACGGAACAGGACTGAAATAGGATAAATTACTGCCCGGCGGAATAGATGAAGGTCTTAAGTCAGGCGGGAAAACTAAAAGGAGAGAAACAGCAAATGTACGGAATTTTGGAAAAGAAGATACTTAATGATACGGTGCAGATGATGAAGGTCGATGCCCCGCTTATAGCCAGGAAGGCAAGGCCCGGCCAGTTCATCATACTCCGGATAGATGAGACCGGGGAGAGGATTCCCCTGACAATAGCGGGTTTTGACAGGGATGCCGGGACCATAACGATCATATTCCAGATGGTAGGCAAAACCACGATGAAGCTGGGCACCCTTGAAGAAGGGGATTCGATAAAGGATTTCGTTGGTCCGCTCGGCAAGGCCAGCGAACTTGAAGGATACAAGAGCGCATGCGTAATCGGCGGCGGACTCGGGACGGCGATAGCTTTTCCGCAGGCAAAGGAGCTGTACGAACTTGGCGCCGATGTCGATATAATCGCGGGATTCCGCAGCAAGGACCTCATAATTTTGGAAGAGGAAATGAAGAAAACATGCCGCGGCCTGTATATCACGACGGACGATGGCTCAAACGGAAGAAAAGGCTTTGTGACCGATGTTCTGAAGGAATTGCTGAAAACAAGGACATATGACGTCGTCATAGCCATCGGCCCACTGGTCATGATGAAGTTCGTATCCGCCATAACAAAGGAAGCCGGGATAAAGACAATAGTAAGCATGAACTCCGTAATGGTCGACGGAACGGGAATGTGCGGGGGGTGCAGGCTCACGGTCGGCGGCGAAACAAAGTTCGCATGCGTCGACGGCCCCGATTTCGACGGACACCTGGTGGATTTTGACGAAGCAATCATGAGAAGTGTCAGATACAAGGATGAGGAAAACCATTCCTGCAGGCTCGGAGGTCAAATCAATGGCTGACATGTCGAAACAAAAATACGGGATGCCGGAACAGGAGCCGGAAATAAGGAACAGGAATTTCAGCGAGGTTGCCCTTGGCTACACGGAGGAGCTTGCCGTCAAGGAAGCCCAAAGATGCCTTGACTGCAAACATATGCCATGCATTAAGGGCTGCCCGGTCAACGTGGACATACCGGGATTCATAAGGTGCATAAAAGACGGTGAATTCGAGGAGGCTTACAGGGTGCTTGCGAGGACAAATTCACTTCCCGCCGTATGCGGCAGGGTCTGTCCGCAGGAAACCCAGTGCGAGGAGCTGTGCGTTCGGGCTTTGAAAGGTGAATCCGTCGGAATAGGCCGGTTGGAGCGTTTTGCCGCGGACTACCACATGGAGCATTCGCCGGGGATGAACGAGCATCTCATGACGGGACAGACCGCGGTCGAGGGCAAGGTTGCGGTGGTTGGCGCGGGTCCCGCGGGACTGACTTGTGCGGGCGACCTGGCAAAGCTCGGATATAATGTGACGGTCTTTGAGGCTTTTCACGAGCCGGGCGGGGTCCTTACTTATGGAATACCCGAGTTCAGGCTGCCAAAGGGCATAGTGAAGAAAGAAATATCGATATTGGAGGAACTTGGCGTTGAAGTCCTGGTCAACATGGTAATAGGCAAGATTCTGTCGATCGAGGAACTGCTTTTGGAATATGACGCGGTATTCATCGGCACAGGCGCCGGACTGCCGAGGTTCATGAACATACCCGGGGAGAATCAAAACGGTGTATACAGCGCGAATGAGTTTCTCACCAGAATAAATCTTATGAAGGCGTATAAATTCCCGGAATTCGACACTCCTATCAAAATAGGAAGGAATGTGGCGGTTGTAGGCGGCGGGAACGTTGCCATGGACGCTGCGAGAAGCGCAAAGAGGCTTGGGGCTGAAAATGTTTATATCATATACAGGCGGAGCGAGGAAGAGCTTCCGGCAAGGCTTGAAGAAGTGCATCATGCAAAGGAAGAGGGCATTATATTCAGGCTTCTCGAAAATCCGGTATCCATAAGAGGCGACGAAAAAGGCAATGTCGTTTCAATTGAGTGTATAAGGATGGAGCTGGGCGAACCCGATTCATCAGGCAGAAGAAGGCCTGTCGAAGTCAGTGGCTCCGAGTTCAGTACAGACATGGACACCGTGATAATAGCCATAGGCCAGACGCCGAACCCGCTGATAAAGGACACGACGGGAGGCCTGCGGACAGCCCGCTGGGGAGGAATCATCGTTGATGAGGAAACCATGGAAACCAGCATAAAGGGTGTCTATGCAGGCGGAGATATCGTAACCGGTGCCGCGACCGTAATACTTGCGATGGGGGCCGGAAAGAAGGCCGCGGAGTCCATCGATAGATATATCAAGGAGAAAAAACAGGGTTGAAACCGGTGGGAAAAGGGAAATTGTAAAATTGTTGAATTATCCCGAAAATCGGGTATACACCGTAAAATTAACATGGTATCATTACCGGGACAGGGAAACCTGCGAGGGACGGAAATGTTGTTATGAAAAAAATAAAGAGAGCTTATGGAAAGCTGTCCATGATGCTCTTCTATAGAAATGACATGCAATTGATAACCGCGCCCGGCAAACCTGACCGGGATTGGTTTATCAAACAGGCGATTTTCGGAACTGCATTCGGAGCACTTGTCGGAGGGATTTTTCTGTCGGGTCTTTTCATAGAACTCGATGCGCCCGATTATCTGATGGGATACATACCTTATATAGGCAGCATCGCCGGAATAACTCTCATATTCGCCGGACTGATAATCGAAAGAGTCCGCAACAGGAAGAAATTCATAGTCATACTGAATTTAATATCGAAATCGCTGATTGTTTCCGCGGTATGGATTCCTTTGTTCATTCCAAGGGGAATAGCTCCATACATTATGATTTTCGTGGTTTTCTGGGGATATTCGCTGCAGGCGTTCATGGGAATCACGATCAACTCATGGTTCGTGGATGTGATAGACGAAAGGTTGCGCGGAAGGTTCATGAGCACAAAGCAGATTTTCGCGCTCGTGGTATCGGCGGTATTCCCGGTCGTGGCCGGACGTTATCTTGACCTGGCGCCCGACAGGTATGTGGCCTTCTGCGTCATTTACAGTGTCGCATGGATCTTCATGTGGCTCGAGACCCATTCGTTCACCAAAATAACGGAGCCGGGTTTCAAATCACTCGGAAAGGGAAATGTCAGCTTCAAGGACCTTTTCCTTGTGCCGCTGAAAAACAAGGCATATCTCAGATATATGACGACGCAGTCCATATTCTATTTTTCATGGCATATGACAATGTCGTTCGCATCTGTTTACCAACTGAGGTATCTTGAGATACCCTATACATTCATAACGGTAATGGGAATGATCAATCCGGTCCTGCAGATGGCATGGTATCCGATGTGGGGCAGGCTGGTTGACAAATACGGCTCGCGTTTCATCCTCAGGCTGGCTCTTTGGATGTATGTCTTGCATGCCATTCTCTGGTTTTTTATGACAAAGGGAAGCTATTTCTACATAATGCCCCTGCTGCAGATAAGCGCGGCGATGATCGGACCCGCGTTCATGCTTGGCACATTCAATACGAAATACTCTATCATTCCCCAGGAAGGCCGGTCGGTTTACGACGGTTTCTTCACTTCCGTGGTCGGCTTCGTAATATTGATATCGCCGGCGGTCGGCAACCTTATCAAGATTTTCATAGAGAACAACTTGAGCGGTTCCATAGGTATGGAGTTCCCCCAGTTCCGCCTTATGTTTGCGCTTGCGGCGGTTCTTGTCCTGCTTTTAAACCTGTATCACCTTGCGTCGGCGAAAAAGACGGACAACCTTGTCAAAGAAAAACTTTTTTTAAAGAATATTTTTGGAAGAACAAAATGAAAGCGGAGGCAGTATGAAAAGAAAAGATTACCTGGAATATGTGGAAAAAGCCGTTGTGGCCGGAAGGAAGACCTATGAGGAAAGCATAGAGAGCTGGAAAACCAATTTCGATGCCGATTACATGTTCGGCTATACATCCCCCGGAATAATAGCAAGCCAGATACATATGGAAGGACTGCTGTATTCATTGAAAGGGAACAGGGATCATGCCGAATTCATCAGGGACGGACTCCGTCTTCCCATGGAGCTTGCAGCCATCTTCCCCGAGGAAATCAGGCTTCAGAGAAAAGAATATTACAGAGGGGTTCCTCTTCTGGAAGCGCTTTTCCAGCTTCACGCATATATGAATGCATATCTGGATGTGAAGGATTCAGGCATACTGACCGACGAAGATGTTGCGGTAGTCAGGCAATCCGTGATACAGTCCGTCACCCCTCTTATCTTCTGTCCCGAATGGGGGGCTCACAACAGGTCCATGCTGAGGGCGTGCGCGCTCGTCCAGGGGGCTGCCGTGGTGGGTGACACTGAGGAAACCAGGGAATGGATCAAACTGGCCGATTATCTTGCGGAGGAAAGCATCGGAGGATGGTCGCTCGAGGATGCGGTACATTATATACCGCTCTGGCTTTTCGCCTGCATAATGTATGCCCAGTGGAGGGGAATCGAGGACGAGTATTATAAAAAGCCCCAGACAAAATACTATTTCGACTACATAACCCGCCTTATAACCGACGAAGGACAGATACCCGGGTTCGGCGACGCCTGGTTCCACTCGAACTGGTATATATGGGTGGCATGCATTGAAAAGGGCGCGGCAATGTACAAATGCGGCGAAATGAAGGAGGCGGCTGACAGAATATTCAAATACGGAGTGGAAAAACTGCACGCCGAGCCATCCCCCGGCCTCGGAAATTACATGGCATATGCCTATAAATGGAGTTCGGATGAAGTAGAGCAGTGCGCAACCGCATATAAAAGCGGGGAAGTGCTCGAGGAGCTGGTCGGAAAGAAAATAGTACTGAGGGGCGGCGGAAGCTACATGCTCTATAACTATAGGGATGAGGGAATGTATGGCTTCATACCGAGACAATATCTGAGGACTTCGATTCCCGTGAAGGCCGAGAAGATGCATCATGGGCACGGGGATGAAAACTCCATCTCGCATCTTGAGAAGAACGGGAACATACTGCTGCATGAAGGCGGGTACAGGGAGAGACTGCCCAATGGGAAATACAGGGCCGACCTTTACCACAACAGGCTTGTTTTCAGGGAAGGATTGAAGGATCTTTCAAATGGAAATTTCAACGCCCTGCACGACGACGGATATTACAAGCATGCCGAAACGGAAAAGATTCATTTCCAGCGCTTTGAGGGAGTGGAGTACCTGAGGACCAGGAACCGCTATAGGAGCATCGGAATCACATGGGACAGATGCGTGGCATGGCTCAGGGAAGACGATGCATATATAGTCGTTGACTGGGTTGAAAATGAAACGGCGTCCGACATTACGATAGGCAATGTATGGCACACCCAGAAGGCAAGGGAAACCGGCGGTCATTCATATCTGACCTGGGTGGACACAATGATGCGCGGGCAAAACGACAGGACTCCTTTTGAGAACAAAAAGGATCTGGCGCTCGCAATTGAATTCATTTCTGAAGGAACCACGTCCTGCGCGGATGAAATCCGAAGGAACTATGCGGATTCGACCATGGTAAGCGAGTGCGCGGCCTGCTCCTTTGACAAGGGCGGCAGGAAGGTGTTCATAACAGTTCTCACGCCACATCGCAGGGACCTGGATGCATCCGGAATCATGGGGAGAGTAAAAGTTGAAAAGGATTTCGCCGGAAAAGAGGCCGTCTCCCTGGTCTATAACGGTACATCAAGTATACACATGGTCTTTAAGTTGGATCTCGAATTCGGTCTGCATCCATATATAGAGGACAGGGCTCCCGCATACGATTGGGAAACCGGAAAAATAGATTACGGCCATGTCATGACGGATGCGGACTTTGTTTTCGTTTCGGAAAGCAGCGGCAAACTGAACTATGGAATGGTCAACGGCTGCAGGGTGCTTTTCAAGGGGGAAACCCTTTTTGAAGCCCCAAGGTATTCAAGCCGGGATTTCCTGATGGAAACATTCAGGGAAATAGACCACAAGTGGCGCGCATGGAGCGGCGAAAAGAGCAAATAAGAAAACCGGATATATAAGAAAGGCAAACAAGATGAAGAAACATTATTTTGAAAGCATAAGGGCCTGCGATAATGCGGCCGAAAGATACATGGCTATGACGGGAACCGACCCGTCGGGCTTTGGATACGGAGCCATAATAACCGGCGAGGATGGCTTTGCCGTTCCCGGTGCAAGCATAGGATGCGTGCTTACCTATGCATCCGCCTACTGTAATCCCGATTCGAG
>JAWOIG010000146.1:0-6226 GCA_046484775.1 Clostridia bacterium
AAGGGATGCCTGGAACTTTTACATCAGAAACCCAAAGGGGTATAATTAGAGATAGCTGATTCAGCAAGCCATGTTTAAATGTGATGTACGGAGGTAGTTATGTTGAGAGCCGTAATATATTCTGAAAGATGCAAGGGATGCGGGCTTTGTATAGTAGCCTGTCCAAAGAATATAATAGCGATTGATAAAAATGAATTCAACCAGATGGGATACAACCCCTCGATGCTGACCGACCCCGGGAAATGCATCGCATGCGGCAGATGTGTTATTGCATGCCCGGATACGGCCATTGAGATCAAGGAGGCCGACGATGCCTGAAAAAGTTTTAATGAAGGGAAACGAAGTGATAGCCGAGGCTGCGATACGTGCGGGGTGCAGGCATTACTTCGGCTACCCGATAACCCCCCAGTCGGAAATCGCCAATTATCTGGCATGGCGGATGCCCGCCGTCGGCGGGGTGTTCCTGCAGGCGGAAAGTGAAATCGCCGCCATAAATATGGTGTACGGTGCCTCTGGTGCAGGTGTCAGGGTTCTTACGACTTCCTCGAGTCCGGGCATCAGCCTCAAGCAGGAGGGAATTTCATATATTGCGGGAGCAGAGATTCCGGCTGTTATTGTCAATGTAATGCGCTGCGGCCCCGGATTGGGAGGAATAATGCCTGCGCAAAGCGATTATTTTCAGGCGGTAAAAGGCGGTGGACATGGCGATTACAGAAATATGGCGCTTGCGCCATACAATGCGCAGGAGCTTTATGAACTGACTGTGAAGGCCTTCGATCTCGCCGACAAATACAGGATGACAGTAATGATAATGGCTGACGGGGCGCTGGGACAGATGATGGAGACCGTTGAGTTCAGGGATGAGGAAAAACCATTTGCGGCAGACAAATCATGGGCGACCACGGGAACCGACATGAAGAGAAAAAAGAATTACATAACCAGCATATATATCGAACCCGAGGAGCTTGAGCGGCTGAACAACAGGCTGCAGGCAAAATACAGGACGATAGAAGAAAATGAAGTAATGTACGAGGAAAGGGACTGCGAGGGGGCCGACATAGTGGTGTGTGCGTTCGGGCTTGCGGCCAGGATAGTCAGGAACGTAATGGAGATGGCCGCCTCCGAAGGAATCAAGGTGGGCTTATTAAGACCGATTACCCTATGGCCGTTTCCGACGAAGGCAATATCGGATATAGCTGAAAAAACCGATGTGCTTCTAAGCGTGGAACTGAATGCGGGACAGATGGTCGAGGATGTCCGTCTTGCCGTCAACGGAAGGAAACCCGTTCATTTTTATGGCAGAACCGGGGGTGTTCTTCCGACACAGAATGAAATACTTGACGAAATCAAGAGATTATTGGGAAGAGGTGGTAGATAATGCCTGTTATGCTTAGCCCCAGGTCGTTGGAAAAACCTACGATGCACTTTTGCCCGGGATGCTCCCATGGCATAGCCCACCGTGTGGTGGCCGAGGTAATAGACGAGCTCGGACTGGAAGGGAACACAATCGGGGTTTCATCGGTAGGCTGCTCATACAACAATTACCTGTATTTTACGTTTGACATGCAGCAGGCGGCACATGGAAGGGCTCCCGCCGTTGCGACCGGAATAAAGAGGGTTCACCCGGAAAGAACGGTATTCACTTATCAGGGAGACGGAGACCTTGCCGCAATAGGGACCGCCGAGATCATACACGCCGCCGCAAGAGGAGAAAAAATAACGACGATATTCATAAACAATACGACCTATGGGATGACGTCGGGCCAGATGGCCCCCACGACGCTGGAAGGGCAGGTCACGACCACATCGCCGGCGGGAAGAAACACAGCCACCCAGGGATATCCGATAAGAATGAGCGAAGTCCTCGCCCAGCTGGAGGGGGCGGTGTTCATCGAAAGGGTTTCCATGCATGATGTGAATCATATAATACAGGCCAAGAGAGCTATCAAGAAGGCTTTCAGGGTTCAGATGGCCGGTCTTGGATTTTCGATGGTCGAGGTTCTTTCCACATGTCCGACAAACTGGGGAGTCACGCCGATAAAGGCTGTTGAATGGCTCGAGAAGAACATGATGGAGTATTATAAGCTCGGCAACCTCAAGGGAAAAGATCTGGAGGTTTGAAATGCAGTATGAAATAATCATCGCCGGCTTCGGCGGACAGGGAATACTTTCGGCCGGCAGGATAATATGCGCAGCCGGCATGTCTGAAGGAAAGAATACCACCTGGTTTCCTTCATATGGACCTGAAATGAGGGGTGGAACCGCGAACTGCCATGTAATAGTATCCGATGGGGAGATTGGCTCGCCGATAATAAACAATCCTGATATATTGATAGCCATGACCAGTCCCGCAATCGATAAATTCGGGAAAATGGTGAAGCAAAGCGGGTTTATACTTGCGGACTCATCGCTGATAGAAAAAAGCAGGATTGACGGGGTTGGCAGTAAAGCATATGCCATCGACGCGGCTAAAATGGCGGGAGAAATGGGCCACAAGGCCTTTGCAATGCTGATAATGATAGGCAAGCTGATCAGGGAAACGGGAATTCTCAAGCCGGAATCGGTTGAAAAGGCTCTGTATGAAGTTCTGAAAAAGGAACTTCACGAGCTTATACCAAAGGAAATGGATGCATTGTCCGTTGGAATGGAGACATGAATATGGGGGAACATGCAATAATAAGGGAAAATTACGAGATTAGAGCGGACGCACGGCGCATGCTTGCAGGCAAATGGGGCACCGCCGTATTGATGGTTCTGGTTTTCTCGCTGATATCCGGTATAGCGGGATCGGGCAGCGGATTCAGAGAAGGCGCAGAAGAATTCAACTATCCAATGGTTCTGACGACACTGGCGGTAATTGCATCGCTTTTCGGCCTGGCATACGGAATACTTGTTTCAAATGTGCTCAGCTATGGGTTTACAATCGCTTTTCTGAGACCGGGACGCGAAAACAGGATTGAATTTGAAGATTTGTTCACGGGTTTCAAATCATACGGCCGGGTTGTGGCCATGATGCTATTGAAAAATATCTTCATATTTCTATGGGCCCTTCTGCTTGTGATTCCGGGCATAATAAAGGCATATGCCTATGGAATGTCTGAGTACATACTTTTGGATAACCCGGGAATGGACCCGCAGCAGGCCATAACCAGCAGCAACGAGATGATGAACGGCCATAAGGGGAGGCTTTTCATGCTTGACCTCAGCCTTATCGGATGGTGGTTCCTTTGCATTTTAACCTGCGGAATCGGGTTTTTATGGCTTGGCGCATATTACAAGACCATACATGCGGTTTTCTACATGGATCTGATAGGAACGACAAAGCCCGAACAGAGCGGGGAGGACGAATATATTATCGAGGCAGCCCAGAAAGAGATAGAGAGACTCAATAAGGAAGGGCTGCAGGCAGGCCGATGATTTTAAAGAAGGGCGTCAAAAGGGCGTCCTTTTTATTTCCCTTTTTATATCTGAAAAATCACGCATAAAGAAACCCGGCTCTTTCAAACCGGGCTTCTCCTGGGATATATACCCTTTTGCGGCTTATACCCTGAAGAGCAAATCCGCGTATTTGGGGAAGGGCCATAACGTTGAGTCGGTCAGGACTTCGAGCGAATCCGCAGCTTTCCTGACCTCGGACATTCCGGGCATCACATGATCCCTGTAGTATTCAGCCTGTGCGGTCGGCTCCGAACCCATGATCTGGGCAGCCCCGAGTTCGGTTTCGAGTCCGGCTATTGCATTTGAGAGCTCTGAATTAAGCTTGGAAATTCTTTTAAGGAGTCCTTCCTGGGCGTTCGTATCTGCGCCTGTTCCGGTTGACTTAACAGCGTTTATCGATACGGCCAGGTTTGTTGCAAACCCGATTGCAGCGGGCAGTATTTCGGTCCTCGCCATGTCGATCGCTGTGCGGGCTTCTATATTTATGGTCTTTGAATAAATCTCTATCTGTATTTCATACCTGGAATGAATTTCACCTGGTGTAAGCACATGGAATTTGCTGAATACCTTCACATTTTTTTCGTCAAGGAATGTCTTGCATGAATCAACCATGTTCTTTATGTTCGGCAACCCTCTGAGGGCGGCTTCCCCGACCCACTCGTCCGAATAATTGTTTCCGTTGAAGATTACACGGCCATGGGTCTTGATGATATTCTGAAGGATTTCGGTTACCTTCTCATCGCGGTTGCCCGAACCCTCGAGTTCATCGGCGATTTCGCAAAGAGTATCGGCCACTATTGTGTTAAGGACGAAATTGGGCCCGGCTATCGATGCGGAAGACGGGGTCATCCTGAATTCGAATTTGTTTCCGGTAAAGGCGAACGGGGAAGTCCTGTTCCTGTCGGTCGCATCCTTGGGAAGAGGGGGCAGCGTTGTCACGCCTATCGTGAGCGGGCAGTTATCGGCTCCGTTTACAGGCGTACAGCTTACTATCGAATCAAGTATATCGGTCAGCTGGTTGCCCAGGAAGATCGATACGATGGCCGGCGGAGCTTCGTTCGCCCCAAGCCGGTGGTCGTTGCCGGGGTTTGCCGCTGACAGCCTGAGAAGTTCCGCATACTTGTCGACGGCCTTTATAACGGCGCAGAGGAATACGAGGAACTGCGCATTTTCATGGGGGGTTGAACCGGGCTCGAGAAGATTCATTCCATCGTCAGTTCCCATTGACCAGTTGTTGTGCTTACCCGAACCGTTTACGCCTGCAAAGGGTTTTTCATGAAGCAGGCACACGAGGTTATGCCTCAGGGCAACCTTCTTCATCATCTCCATTACCAGCTGGTTGTGGTCCGTGGCGATGTTGGTGGTGCTGAATATCGGAGCCAGTTCATGCTGTGCGGGGGCTACTTCATTATGCTCAGTCTTGGCGGATATGCCAAGTTTCCATAATTCTTCGTTCAGCTCATGCATATAGGCCGAAACACGTTCTTTTATAGTGCCGAAATAGTGGTCGTCGAGTTCTTGTCCCTTTGGAGGCATTGCACCGAAGAGTGTCCTCCCGGTGAACATCAGGTCCTTTCTTTTGGAGAAAAGACCTTTGTCAATCAGGAAATATTCCTGCTCGGGGCCGACCGTCGTTATTACTTTTTTAGATGAGGTGTTTCCGAAGACCCGAAGAATCCGAAGGGCTTGCTCGTTGAGGGCTTCCATGGAGCGCAGCAAAGGGGTTTTTTTATCAAGCGCCTCGCCATTGTATGAGCAGAACGCAGTCGGTATGCAAAGCGTTCCACCCTTTACGAAGGCCGGTGATGTGCAGTCCCAGGCGGTATAGCCACGGGCCTCGAAGGTCGCCCTTAATCCGCCCGAGGGGAAGGATGACGCGTCAGGTTCACCCTTGATAAGCTCTTTGCCTGAAAATTCCAGGATTACCTTTCCGTCTTCTGTAGGTGATATGAAGGAATCGTGCTTCTCGGCGGTTATTCCCGTCATCGGCTGGAACCAGTGCGTGAAATGGGTCGCCCCCTTTCCAATCGCCCAGTCCTTCCTCGCTCCCGCGACTATTTCCGCCATATCAGGATCCATTGCCCTGCCATCGGCAAGCGTCCTCCTGAATGTCTTGTATGTCTCCTTCGGGAGACGTTCCCTCATGACCGAATCATTGAAAACATTCGATCCGAAGATTGTGGATAGATAGCTCATGTCTGCCGTTCCCCTTTCAAAAATTTCATTGGTCCCGGGTATATCCCATACTCAGGCCTGATATAAAAAAGGCGTCCACTAATAGTGAACGCCTTTGTCCTCAAATAACACAGCATCGTTGCTTATCAAATTATATGAACATTATACATAAAAAATCCATCATTGCAAGAGTTTTTTTACCATTGCGGCAACTTATTTTCATTGTTGTTCCCGGTATCCGCGGAATCCTTCTGCACCTCTTCTTCCATGTGCCCTGATGCGATTTCATTCCTGACGGCCTTGTATCCCTGCATATAGAACAGGAAATCGATGCCGGCAAGCCCGAAGACCAGCAAGGAAAGGAACACCGTGCCCATCAAAGTGCTCGATATGTAAATGCTGGAAATCGTTATGGCAAGCGAAGATGGGATCGACAACAGGAATATTTTACGCAGGTATATTTTCTTGATTTCATTGAATTTTCCGTCATCCAGGGATTCGCCCGGCCGACATCGGTATCCGAACGGCTCCCTTTTCCGGGCGATGAAAGGCAAAAGAAAGAATATAAGTATTATGACGGTTGTAGGGAATAAAAAGAAAAGAATATTGAAAG
>JAWOIG010000156.1:0-7748 GCA_046484775.1 Clostridia bacterium
GACTGAAAACAATCAATATGTACAGGTTTTCAGTACATGTCCCGAATTATTGGCGAGCTGAATCGGGCCAAGACTGGCTTCAAGGCCCGCGAAGGTGCAAGGTAATAACGCTCTTACTGAGAAAAGCTTGCACATGAACGTTTTGAAAATGTAAAACAAGATTATTCACAAAGCATTTTCAAGTTATTCAGCAAGCCCTAATTAGGGACAACTGAATAACACGGGATTTTAGATATTCAGCAAGCCCTGATTAATATAAGTTTGGGAGGTGGGTGTATGACAAATAAAGACGAGCCAATGAAGATTAACTCAAACCGCCGGCTTTTCATTGATAGAAGCTTTATAACAAATAGCCGAAATGTTCGGATAAAAGTTCACAAGCCGATTAAGACAGGGGAAACAAATCTTAAAATCGAAGGTTCTTCCCATAGAAGAATCGGCGGCTACAACTCTGTTGTATATGAAGACGGAGAGTACAAAATGTGGTATGTAGAGAACAACTATCGCAGTGACGGCATATATATTTGTGTAAAGTATGCCCGTTCATCCGATGGGATCAACTGGGAGACGCCGGAACTTAATCTTGCGGATGGATATGAAGGAAAACCTAATAATGTTGTTCTGGGTTATGGCGCCGGAGGGGTAGCTGGAGGAACAGGTGATGGGACATGCATGGTGTTTGTGGATCCTCTCGAAGCGGAAGGTAGAAAATATAAAATGACTGCAAGACATGGCATGAAAGAACCACTCGGTCTGTATGCCTCTGCTGATGGAATAAATTGGACCAGAGAAATGGAGATGGTGCTGGATGACGACCGTTTCAGCGGTAAAACGGGAGGTTTTCATCTTGATTCCCAGAATGTCATATTCTGGGACGACAGGATCAAAAAATATGTGGCATATGTAAGGAAAAATTACGATAGGCACGGACAGTTCAGAACAGTGGCAAGGGGAGAGGCGGGATGCCTTGCAGGGTTCCCGAAAGTGGATGATATGGACACTGTTCTTCAGACTGACGGGAGCGACATGCAGGTTGAGAAAGAGCATGGATGGCAGCCGGCCGGTGATTTTTATACCAATGCAGCAATGAAATATCCATGGGCGCAGGATGCATATTTTATGTTTCCGGGCATGTATTTCAAGTATGATGCATTTCTGCCTGAGTTTTCCAAGGATAAACCAAGAAACGCCGGACCGATTGACATCCGCTTTGCATCGAGTCGTGACGGAATAAAGTGGAACAGGCATGACAGGGAGGTGTTTGCCGGCATCGGCGCAAGGAACGACTTTGATGCATATGCCCTGTACATGCTCAACGGGATTGTTCCCGGAAAAAACAATGACATGTACATGTACTATATGGGGACTGATATAATCCATGGATGGGCCAGGGGGGATGAATATGAAGAAAGAGAAAACCAAATACTGGCCCGAACAGGTTTTGATTCAAAACGCCAGGTCTCGGCCATCGGCAGACTGGTTCTGAGGATGGATGGGTTTACATCTGCAAGTACAAATTATAAAGGAGGTGAATTTACAACTCCTGAATTGATATTCAAAGGAAGGCAACTTTATCTAAACATTGACACAGCTGCAGCAGGGATTTTAAGAGCCGGCATTATGAATGCCGACGGGAATTATTATGAGGGTTTTTCAATAAATGATTGCAAAACCATACATACATGCAACGACACAAATAAAAAAGTGGAATGGATGACCAGGACGGATTTATCAGAGATTGAGGGCAAGCCGGTAAAACTGCACTTTCAAATATGCGACGTGGATCTATATGCATTTCAATTTTACGACTGATTTTTGGGAAAAGAAAGATGAACATTATGCCGGGTTACAATTAATGTATTGAATAATCCAATGATTCGGAGGTGTTGGGATGAAAGACTGGAAAACCGTGCTTAAGGAAGACCCGACGGATTGGTTGCTGGAAGAAGAGAATCCGTCTGTCCGCTATTTGACTTTGAAAAATATACTAGACAGGGCGAATGACGACAAGGAAGTCATGACGGCCGGGCAGGAAATCATGCAAACCGGCATAGTGCCCGATATACTGAAGAAACAGAGGGAACAGGAGTACATTCAAACTTACCCCCGGTTTTATACTTCTAAATATGCAGGGCTTGTCTGGTCGTTGATTACGCTTGCTGAATTAGGCGCTGAAGCAACGCCGCAAATCAAGGAGCAATGCGAATACCTGTTTGAAAATTCCCAGGAGAGACAAGGCGGCGGGTTTTCACTAAATTCTGCTGCAAGGACGGGAGGTGGCAGAGCAACCGAAGTAATCCCATGCCTTACCGGGAACATGGTGTGGAGCTTGATACATTTCGGCTATCTCGAAGACCCGAGGCTGCAAAAGGCTGTCGGCTGGATCACCAGATTCATGCGCTTGAACGATGGTGCTGAGGAGACCCTCAGTTATCGCCATATGACCGTTTTGATATGTGCTGGGGAGCCCATACCTGTCATATGGGGGTGGTCAAGACGTTGAAAGGACTTGGCGCCGTACCTGCAGGCAGAAGGTCAAAGGATATCAATGAAACTATTCATAGGGAAACCGAATTTTTATTAATTCACCATATATATAAACGCAGTCATGACTTGAATAAGAAATCAAAACCGGGCTGGCTGATATTCGGATTTCCGCTAATGTATCAGACCGATATCCTGGAAATAGTGGATATCCTGACCAAACTGGGAATCAAGGACAGCCGCATGGATGACGCCATGAACATTGTCGTTTCAAAACAGGATGATATGGGCAGGTGGAAAGCGGAGAATACTTATTGCAGCGACCGCCGAATTATTCCCATAGGACAAAAAGACATACAGAGCAAGTGGATTACACTGAGGGCGATGAGAGTACTGAAAAAATACGCTCAAATAAACGTATCAGAATGAAACTTCGTTGTCAGTGAAGACTCCGGAGAGGTGATGTCTGCTGTCCCTGGTATCCAATACCATTATATAAAAGATACAGAACCGGATGATGAAGCAGTAACAAAAAAGCCGGTATAAGCAATATGATTGCCCTGCAGACTACTGTCTTTACTTCCCATCACAGATGATAGTCTCCGGCGGTTTCCGGTTGGTAAATAACCTTTTTGATAATGATTTCCTTTTTCCCGGAGGGAACGTTCCACTCGATGACATCTCCCTCTCCGTATCCGAGTATGGCGGTTCCTATCGGTGAAAAAACGGAAATTTTGTTTTTGAGCCAGTCTGCCTCCTCAGGATATACCAGGACGGCTTCCATTTCCTCACCGTCAAGCGACAGAATCATACGTGAATTCATTGTGATGATGTCTCCGCGTATTTGGTGAGGATCGACCACCTTCGCCTTATTAATTTCAGATTCAAGGGTTTCTAGATGTTTTTCCTGCTTTTTCCCATTGCGAAGCTCTGTGTCTATGAGCTTCGTAAGCCTTTCCCGGTCCGCCTCGGTGATATAGATTTCCTTGGTCATTAGGCAACCTCCTTGTTTGGTATGCATGTTGCACCGTTAAGCAATATAAAAAAATAAAAGACCCTTTCATTCATTACCAAGTCGTACTGTAAGAAATAAAAGCCTTTCATAGACCGGCTAACTATGACGGTTCTTTTTATATTTATTTATATGAAGTATACATTAGAAACCTATGAAAATCAATATTTGCGAAATCATCAATTGTTGTGGTGATCGACATTGTTTCAGTATGTGTTTACCGACACCAGAACATTCATATTCGGCTTCAGTGTTGCCAGGACTCATTCGAATCCAAGGTAACGACCCGGTTGTTTTTGTTGATTGAATGAATAATGGATTTCAAAATAATGACAAAGCAAGTATCCCTCTTTTCCATGGAAACATAGACGGGAAAAGTGAGAATACATTACAATAGCCAAATAATTCATGAAAAAGTGTTCATATGTCTTGACCTATAGACGCATTTTGGTTATATTTAAGTCACTGGTTATATTTTATCGACGAGGGGTTTATTAATGCAATATAAGACAAACTGGACTTTTCTTACAAATCACAGCCACGTATTGCTTTGCATAGCGAAGAACCCCGAAATAAGGATGAAGGATATCGCCGGAATCGTCGGGATAACAGAAAGGGCTGTTCACAGAATCGTAACCGACCTTTCCGATTCGGGATATGTGGATTCAAGGAGAGACGGAAGATGCAATGTCTACACGACGCATCCCGAGAAACCGCTGAGGCATCCGGTGGAATCCATGAACCAGGTCGCCGACCTTATAAGGTTGATTGGAAGATGAGTCGTCTGCAGAGAGGATTGCAGCGGGATGATAAATGGGAACCAAAAACGGAAAAAAATAGAAAAAAGAAGCATTTATATTATATAATAGGAAGATAGAAGTTAAACAGGCAATGCGGTGGACCGCCATACGGAGCATATGAACAAGGATAGCCCGGTTCATGACGGTTCCTGAATAGAACAAATATCAAAGGAGAAAAAAATGACAGTTCCAACAAAAAACAAAAAACTGCTCAAGTGGGTTTCAGATGCCGAGGCATTGTGCAAACCCGACAAGGTTGTCTGGTGCGACGGATCGAAGGAAGAATACGACAGTCTGATGAATGAAATGGTAAAAGCCGGGAAAACAGTGAGGCTCAATGAGAAAAAACGGCCCAACAGCTTTGCATTCAACTCTCATCCTTCAGATGTTGCGCGTGTTGAAAGCCGCACATATATTGCTTCCGTAAAGCAAGAGGATGCGGGCCCGACGAACAACTGGATTGATCCCGATGAGTTGAAAAAGACCATGTCCGGACTTTATGACGGATGTATGAAGGGACGTACATTATATGTAATACCGTTCTCAATGGGTCCTATCGGATCGGATATCGCCAAGATAGGCATAGAGATCACAGACTCGGCCTATGTTGTAACGAATATGATAATAATGACGCGGGTAGGTAACAAGGTACTCGAAGTTCTTGGAGAAGAAGGGGAGTTCATCCCCTGTCTGCACTCTATAGGAGCTCCTTTGGAAGAAGGAGAGGAAGACGTCGCCTGGCCATGCGCTCCGATCGAGCAGAAATATATAGCTCACTTTACTGACGAAAATCTTATATGGTCATATGGTTCGGGATACGGCGGAAATGCCCTGCTCGGCAAAAAATGCCTGGCCCTTAGAATCGCATCAAATATCGCAAGGCATGAAGGCTGGATGGCTGAGCATATGCTTATACTCCGGATGACCAATCCGGAAGGCAGGAAGTTCCATATAGCGGCTGCCTTCCCGTCCGCTTGCGGCAAAACCAATCTTGCGATGCTGCAATCAACGGTTCCGGGATGGAAGGTTGAAACAGTAGGGGATGACATAGCCTGGATGAAGCCGGGCAAAGACGGACGGCTCTATGCTATAAATCCTGAAGCGGGTTTCTTTGGAGTGGCTCCCGGCACATCGGAAGAATCCAATCCGATGGCGCTTGCCTCGCTTAGTTCAAACAGCATATTCACCAATGTTGTCGTAACAGACGACAAGGATGTATGGTGGGAAGGAATGGGAGTAGAGTGCGAAGGCGGGACGGACTGGAAGGGAAATCCCTTCAAGCCGGGTATGAAGGATGCGGACGGTAAATTGGTTTTGGGAGCTCATCCAAACAGCCGGTTCACGGCGCCTGCATCGCAGTGCCCCGTCATCTGTCCCGACTGGGAGGATCCGGCGGGTGTGCCGATTGACATATTCATATTCGGAGGCCGCCGCACGAACACAATACCCCTCGTTCATGAGGCATTTGACTGGGATCATGGCGTTTATCTTGGCGCAACCGCGGCTTCCGAGGCCACGGCGGCTGCTCTCGACGTCGGTTCATCAATCAGATTCGACCCGTTTGCGATGACGCCGTTCATCGGCTATCATGCCGGGGACTATATTTCACACTGGTTTGAAATGGGCGATCTGCTGGGCGACAAGGCCCCGAGATGCTTCTATGTCAACTGGTTCCGCAAGGATGAAAACGGAAAGTGGCTGTGGCCCGGATTCGGCGACAACTCAAGGGTTTTGAAATGGATGTGCGAACGCGTCGAAGGCAAGGTGGGAGCCCGTGAAACGGCGATCGGCCTTATGCCGGAGGAGGACGGAATAACCCTCGATGGCCTGGATATTTCTGAAAAGGACTGGAAAGAACTGATGAAGGTCGACAAGGAGCTGTTCAGGAAGACGGTAAATGATGCGGAAGCCTATCTTGCCAAACTTGGAGACAAGCTTCCCGCAAGGCTGACCAGGCAACTTGAAGCGCTTAAATCCCGTCTGGTTTAAAGAATGCCTTGTTTTCAGAAAATGTCGAATTAAGGTTAATGAAGGTTTCCCGAATCCACGATATCACTGAATATTGAAATAACTGAGACAACCCGCCCAAGGCGGGTTGTCTTTGCAAATGCTTATTTCAAGTTACTATTTTTGACCCGTTGCATCGTAAAAAACCAACCTGACGACAGCTGGGCATCCGCAATATATTGCACAGTATCCAGGGACTGACGTGCATCCAGGGAACATTTCCGGCCATATATACGTATAATGTAAGCAAGCAGGCAAGCAATATAACAATAATAAGAACAATAATAACAATAATAATAACAACAAGGAGAATTGAGATGAAAAGGAAAAGCAAAGCAATTATCGCGATAATATGCGCGACAGCGGTCATGGGATTACTGGCCGGATGCGGAAATGACGGATTGTCGGGGCAGGCTACGCCCACACCGACGCCCGGAGTGTCAGCAGGTCCGTCCACGGAACCGCCGCAGGGAATCACTGTGAATAAGATAGACTTCACGGAAGTTGCCCCCAATGAATTGAGTGATGAACAGATCATGCAGATAAATGATTTTGCCCTTGTGGGCGGTTACTATTATTGGGTGGATTCCAACGGCGTATATAGAGTCTTCATCGGTATAGGTGAAAAGCCGACCGGCGGCTATGGAATCAAAGTGATATCAGTGGAAGACAACGAGGGAATGACCAACATAATCGTCGAGGAAATATCCCCGGGTGCGGATGATATCGTTACACAGGCAATTACATATCCGTATGTGGTCGTTGAGATGAAGGGTATTACGGACAGTTTCTCAATCGTAAGCACGGACGGCAGCGAGTTTGTGTTGATCAATGAAGACGAAATTGAATTGCATATTGTGGAATGCGTATATGAGGGACAGATTGACAATAACAGCATAGAGGTCATTGCGGACGGTTCATATCTCGTTTTCAGAAACCCAGGCATGACCAATCTGGTCTCGACTCTGAAGACCGGCGACCTTATCAGGATAGTATACACGATATCCGCCGAAGATCAGCTGATGCTGGTCAGCATTTTGCCGGCAACCGGAGGCAGCCTGAAAATCCTTTCGGTCGAGGGAGCATATCAGGGACTGATAGACAACAACAGCATAGAAGTCAAGACGGGCGATACATTCATGGTATTTAGGTATACCGGGGTTGCCGGGCTTGTTGAAGGACTGAAGAAGGACGATGTCGTGAAAATAAGCTATACAATATCGCCTGAAGACCAGTTCATGATGATAGTAATCGAACCCGTGGAATAACCCCCATTGATTGAACAAAAAACAACCTTCGGAGCAACCTATGCTCCGAGGGTTTTTCTTTGCTATTTTTTAACCTACGCAACCGAGAATTCTCCTTCCTCAACGTTTCCTTTGCTCACGGATGTGAGTACGTAGGTGGGAGATGAATCGGCTCAACATATCTTCTTATACGCTCAT
>JAWOIG010000167.1:0-5301 GCA_046484775.1 Clostridia bacterium
CAGAGCTACGACTAATTCTTAAAGCTAGAATTAAGGGAGTTGCGAAAGCAGCTCCCTTTTTTTGTTTCATTTTTAGTGTGAGACAGGGTTTGTTTGATATAATTAGGTAAAGTACATTTCTCGGATTATTGGCGGGCTGAATCAGGCCGGCCAATAATTCGGGAAATAGACTGAAAACCTTTCTGGAGTGAATGTTTTCAGTCCATCCGGCTGCCGCCGGTGCTGAATCTATAATCCCTTGTTATTCAGCTTTCCCTAATTATATCAAAAAAATAATGTCTCACACTAAAAATTTAATCAAAAAAAGGGAGCTGCTTTCGCAACTCCCTTAATTCTAGCTTTAAGAATTAGTCGTAGCTCTGCTCTGTTGTCTTTCCAAGTTTTGCATTCTCGAAGTCAAGTATTTCTTTTACGCCGATTGATTTCGCAATTGCCTTGTATTGTGCAAGAGCGTCTGCGATGCTGAGGTTGCCCGATACGGCTGCAGCTATTGCTGTTGTACCTGCTGTGGAGATGTCTCCGCCGATTTCAAGATACTTCGGTGAAGTTGATTCCTTCAGGTTTTCAGGAAGCTGATATGCCATTCCGTTTGCAACATATTCGTCGATCCAGTCTTTCCTTCTCTTCATGCTGGCTATTGCTGTCGCAGCTGTGGTTTCCGCCCAGTTTTCCTGTCCTGCAGGAGGAGCGGGAACATAGTAAGCGACTTCATATACGGTGTAGAGAGCTTTCTGCGGCAGTCCGCCGATAAAGCCCGGGCCGGGATATGTAGCTATTGCGCCTGCAGCGTTGATGAAGGTGTTCCTTACGATCGTGTTGCCTTCGATTGTGCAAGCTTTGTCAGCCTCGCCTCTAACCATACCAACGGGGCCCAGTCTTCCTGACCAGAATCCCCAGTCGTCGCCGTAGAAATTAGTAACTATCCAGTTGACGACTTCCTTAGGCTGTGGTGTGGTTTTCATTATGACCCTGGGAGCTCCGATTCCAACGCCGTAGTGGTTGAGGTTTTCTGTGATTGTCCCAGAGAGTGCGCCTACGTTTACCATGTATGAGTCGGGAACAATTTTCTTAACATTGTTTTCGAATGAGAGTACCCATGAATCCCAGTAGAATGTTCCGCCGTACAGACCGGACGAAACTCTTTCCCTCATGCCCGATCCGCCGATTCCGGCAAAGCATTCAGGGTCGAGGACTTCTTCGCTGTAGCATTTCTTCAGGAATGCGAGGGCGTCAGCCATTTCCGGTTTGATCATTGAGTCTTCCCAAATGTCCGTATTCGGGTTCCAAATGGGTTTCGGGTCGGCTATGTGGTTGAGCCTTGCATCGAACGCCTGGAAAATGTCCTGCATGTTCCATGTTCCCGAAGTGGTGAAACCGGTTGTGTCGTCAATGCCGTTTCCATCGGGATCGTTGTAGGTGAACTTGTATGATGCTTCATAGAATTCATCGATGGTATAGGGTTTCGACAGGCCGAACTTGTCAAGCCAGTCGCCCCTCATTGACCTTGTGAACCATGAAGCCTGTCCGTCGTCGCCTGTGGGTATTGCCCAGACATCTCCGTCGATTGTGTAAACTTCCTTCCACGATTCGGGTATCACGGTGTTCCATGTTTCGTTGTCTGCAAGGAAATCGGTCAGAGGATAGATCAGATCTTCAGCTTTCCATTCCATCAGGTATGGGCCGCCGAACAATTCAACCATTCCTGTCAGGTCGCCTGACATTGCCGAAAGCTGGATGACTTCCATGTAGTTGTTCCTTGCGGGGTTGGTCATTGTGATCTTTACGCCATAATGATCTCCAACTATTCTCGGCCATGCATCTTTGTAGCTGAGGTTTTCCATTGAGTCGCCGTAGAACTGACATTCAACGAGATGAACTCTGTCAGGATCAGCCAGCACTTCAGGCTCCGGTTCCGGAGTTGCAGTAGCTGTAGCCCCCGGCGTGGGCGTTGCACTTGGTTTCGGAGTCGTTGTAGGTGTTTCAGAGCCGCCGCAAGCGGTCAGCATTACTGAAAAAACAAATACAAGACTGAGAATCAAGCACAGTACTTTAGTTTTTTTCATTTCTTTTCCCTCCATATTTTTTTATTATCAGCCCCCGTTCGCACGGGAGCATCAAATCATATTATCGGTCAACCGCAATATTGCGGCTGTCTTCAGCCTATCCCTTGATGGACCCTACCATGATTCCCTTTGCAAAATACTTCTGCAGATAAGGGTATACCAATACGATTGGTATCATTGATACAATCATCATTGCGGAGGACAGTCCCTCTACGCTTAGGAAGTACTCGTTCGGGTCCATTCCCATCGACATAAGCATTTCCTCGAAGCTCTTGTTTGCATCCCCGCCAAGGATGATGAGTTCCCTTAGTTTGACCGGGAACGTATATTTGCGCGAATCCCTGATGTATATTACCGCAGCCATGAAGGTGTTCCAGTATCCGACGCCTGTGAAAAGGGCTATTGCCGCCAGAACCGGCTTTGCCAAGGGCAGTATGATCCTGAAGAAAACAGTGAACTCCTGGGCTCCGTCTATCCTTGCCGACTCGGCAAGCGACGTCGGTATCGACCAATAGTAGTTCCTTATGAGTATCATATTCCAGGCATTCGCGGCGCTGGGTATGAAAAGAACCGGCAGATGGTCTATCAGGCCAAGGGCTCTTACCAGCAGGTATGTGGGAACGATTCCTCCTCCGAAGAGCATCGGGACGATGACAAGGAAATATATGAAGAACCTGTTGCCCGGCAGTTCCCTCTTGGACAGCGTATATGCTCCGATGGAGTTGATCAGCATTGATAATGATGTTCCGAGGACAGTGATGTATATAGAATTCAGGAATGGTCTGTAAACCGACTCATCATGAATTACCATGTCGTAGAACAGAAGCGACGGCTCCTTTGGGAATAGGTTCAGCTGAACCTCCCCGACCTGGGATATGTCAAGCGATGTCTTGACAACGAACATTATCGGTATCAGCATCAGCAGGGTAAATAGGAAAAACCCTATTATATTGAAAACATTGAAAACTTTTTCCGCTATAGATCTTTGCATTTACTCCACCACCTTTACAGTATGCTTCTGCCGTCTTCGGTGACCCTTTTGCTGAGCCAGTTCGCGAAGAACAACAGAACCATGGATATTGTTGACTTAAACAATCCGATTGTAGTGGCGAGATAATACTTACCGCGCGTGATACCTAGATTGAATATGTACGTGTCAAGGATTTCCGCCGAGCTTTCTATGAAGTCGTTTTTAAGAACGAATATAGGCTCGAACAATCCGCTGAGGACATGCGAGAAGGAAAGGACTATAAGTACGACTATAGTGTTCCTTATACCCGGAAGCGTTACATGCCATGTCTGCCTCAGCCTTCCGGCACCGTCTATTACAGCGGCTTCATAAAGCTGCGGGTCGACCCCTGCAAGTGCCGCCAGATAGATGATGGAGCTGTATCCAACGCCTTTCCATATCCTCATGAATGTAAAGAGCCATGGGAAGAGGGCGGGTTTTGAAAGGAAGTATATCGACTTGCCCCCGAAGAATTCGATTATATAGTTTACGTATCCCCTTGTGGGCGACAGAAGCTGCATGAATATGCCGGCGATGACAACCCAGGTTACGAAGTTGGGAAGTGTGCTTATCGTTTGTACGGTCTTCTTGTACCATCGAATTCGGATTTCGTTAAGCATTAGTGCAAACAGAATCGGAGCCGGAGTTATGAAGGCATAACTGAATGCTACGAATACCCAGTTGTTCCTGAAAGCACGCCAGAAAAACGGGGTGTTGAAAATATACGTGAAATTTTCGAAACCGGACCAGTATTTGAATCCGGAAATTGTGTACCTTTGAAACGCCAGCATTATGCCCGGCATCGGAATGTAGTGGAAGACATAATACAAAATCAACGGAGGCATTATCATCAGATACAGCATCACGTTGGTTTTGTTAAAGATTTTCTTCTCATTCCGTTTATAAGATACAGTTGTCGCGGCAGAATCCATCTTATCACCAACCTTACGTTATTATCCCCAATTAGAAAGGACTGTTGAACCCAACTAAAATTATATCACAGCACATTTTTAATAGTATATGGTTAATTTAACATTTCTTGTGTTTTCTTAACCTTGCCTTCCATCTTCCGGGCCATTGAATCACCGGAATCACAAATACCGCCGTGCACAATGAATGCTTGAACAAATTCCCTGTCAAATAACGGCGGCACGGGGAAAATTTCATTTTTCAGACATTTATCTCCACTTGTGCAAACCCGGTCAGAAGCTTTATGCAAGCGTCGACATCCGACATATCGACCATTCCCACGGGACTGTGTCCGTTTCTTGTTGGTATCGAAACTCCCCCGGCCCTGACGCCGAAATTCGATGTATTCATCGCCCCGGCGTCGGTTCCGCCGGATGCAAGAATGTCCATCTGGTATTTTATCCCGTTTTCCTTGCAGACGTCCACCATTTTGCCAACCACCGTCTCATCGCAGATTACGGATCTGTCCATGACCTTGATTGCGGCTCCCCCACCCAGCTTCATGTTTCCATTCTTTGAATCCGGCGTGTCGAACGACCCGGTTATATCGACGGCTATGCCTATGTCCGGCCTGACGCTGCGCGAAGCCACGGTCGCACCCTTGAGGCCAAGCTCCTCCTGCGATGAGAATACGTAATACATGTCATTGTACGGACTTTTGGTTTTCATCAAAGCCCGGATTGCTATGTAGCAGCCTATCCTGTCGTCCATCGCCTTTGACGCCAGCCTGCCGTTCTGCAGTTTTGTCAGCTCGCCCATGTAGCATGCCACATCCCCCGGCATGACCTTCTTCTCGGCGTCTTCCTTCGATGTTGCGCCGATGTCCACATACATGTCGAGGACATCCCCCTTCACTTCCCCCAGTCCGGGGGTATAGCCGACTATGCCTATGGTGCCGTTCCTGAACATTATTTTATTGGAAACCGAAACCGCCACATTGATGCCCCCCACATTCCTGACCTTGAGGTATCCTTCCTTGTCGATTGACATCACCATGAACCCGATCTCGTCCTTGTGGGCGGAAATCATGATTTTCCTTTTATTTTCTCCGCTTCCCTTTTTATATACTATTATATTATCGATGCCGTCGGTCGTCACCTCGTCTGCGTATCCCTCGACGTAATCCCTGATGACCTTGTCTATTTCACCTTCACGGCCGCTGACCCCGAATGTCTGGGTCAGTCTCTTCAACATATCCATATTCTTCCCCCCTTATATACTCTTTTCATTATAACATACGGGACTGTGCTTTCACCCGCC
>JAWOIG010000205.1:0-6650 GCA_046484775.1 Clostridia bacterium
GGGGTTTCCACCTGCATTTGCATTATGTCTTGCAATCCCGGCGGCACTGATACCCACTCAGCTTGGGTTTTTACTATATGTTGGCAAAAAGGTCAACGGGAAGCTGTCGCTAAAAAATGTAGTTTTGTACAGGAAGTCCGTACCGATCCGGCAATACATTATATTTGGCCTTATTATCATTGTATGGTCCAGCCTTTGTTTCATGCTTCTCTCAAAGCCCATAGGCGGCTTTATAGCTGAAAAGCTTTTTTCATGGGCGCCTGAATGGTTTGTCATGAGCAATACCTTCGAGGGGTCCAAGCCGATATTATTGATAACCTGGATTATGATAATGGTTTTCGGAAATGTCCTGGCTCCTGCCGTTGAAGAGCTCTACTTCCGGGGATATCTTCTTCCCAGAATTGCACATCTTAAAGGGTGGGCTCCGGTTCTTAATGCGGTTTTGTTTTCAGCATATCACTTTTGGTCTCCCTGGGAGGTCATAACAAGGACTATCGCCGTATTGCCCGTGTCCTATGTCGCATACAAAAAGCAAAACATATATATCGGTATGGTGGCGCATCTTACGCTAAACACATTATCCTCACTGCCGCTTTTGCTAATAATATTTAAATAGGATAATAACTTTACTGCCAATCATTTTCAAAAAATGACAACTGATGTATAAATTTTATAAGATTACAGTCAAAATTGAACGGCTTGCGTCCCTTTACAACGGGTATATAAACTTAGTGGTGAAAGGACAATGGCAATGAACAAAAGATACGAGTTCGAAGCCATAAATAATAGAGATTCTGTTACAAAAGGAAGGGGTGAAGATTCCATGTGGCAATGTCCGGGATGCAGTCGTGAATTCAAGAAACAAAACCAGTCCCATTCATGCGATGAACCGCCGAAAACAATTGATTCATATATCGCCGCACAACCCGAGAACGTTCAGCAACTTCTGCAACAGGTCAGGGAAACGATTAGCACCGTGCTGCATGATGCAGAGGAACGTATTTCGTGGAGCATGCCGACTTATTGGAAAAAGCACAATATAATTCATTTTGCAGCATTCAAGAATCACATCGGACTCTACCCGGGTGATATTGCGATTGAGCATTTTACAGACGAATTAAAGGAGTACAGGACAAGCAAGGGTGCGGTTCAGTTTTTATATGGCATGCCTATTCCGTTTGAATTAATCGGAGAAATTGCAAAATGGTGTTACGAAACCGGGAATCATCATTAAGGGAGGGCGATTATGCCAAAAGCAAGAAAGATGCTGAGTGACCGGGAGGCGCCTTACATTCAATCGCTTATGAAATTAATTGAAACACAGAGCAAGGCAACCCTTGCAATCTGGGCGGTTGAATATGCCGGGCGGGTGCTCCTGCCACTGTGGATCAAGAATTATCCGGATGACCTTCGCCCGCAAAGTGCTCTGAATGCCGCCCGCGAATGGCTGTCCGGCTCAATTAAACTGCCACAGGCGAAACCGGCAATCCTTGCGTGTCATGAGGCTGCCCGCGAAGCCGGAGCGAACCCTGCCGCCCAAGCCGCCGCCAGGGCCATCGGCCAATGCTCATCCACCATCCATTCGGCAAGGCACTGCATCGGGCTTGCCTTTTACGGAGCACTGGCGGTCGCCTATGACCGTCTCGGGACTGAGGCACAATGGGGACAGATTGAACAATGCGCCGCAGAGGAGTGCGGGAATATGGAGGCCGCCCTGCGTGCCATTGCGGTGGAGAAGGAGCCGAATCCGGCGGGGATCGACTGGAAATGCTGACTGCGACCAACCGGAGGCAGGAGGAATTTTTTAATAAAAATTGATAACAGAAAGCTCAGCGGGGCGCTTTTTTGCGATCGTCGCTACAATACTGTATTTGTATATCATAATGGAGCGGAGTCTTATTATGGCGCCCGAGGGTTTCGTGGCCTGATAACAGTCTGATGTCTTATTGGTATACCGGTTCTTAATCAGGTTTATTGAATACTGAAGTCCTGTTACTTTCATCTTGACTGTGGGCGGAGATTAGTGGTAAAATTGTAATACAACGTAATACAAAAATTGCAGGAGAATTAATATGAGTACAATTTCATTAAGGCTGAATGATAAAGATGACATGCTGATTCGAAAATATGCGGAGCTTCATAATATGGATTTATCAACCTTCGTTCGCCAGGCAGTCATTGAAAAGATCGAAGACGAATATGATTTGACCTTGTTTAATAAAGTCTGGGAAGAAGAACAACATGAAGAAAGAGTTGGCCATGATGCTTTGAAAAGAGAACTTGGCTTATGAAGTATCAGGTTGAATACACAAAAATGGCTGTAAAACAACTGCAAAAAATGGATAAAAAGATAACTGCATTCATAGTGTCTTTCATAGAGGAAAAGCTGGTGGATTGTGAAAACCCAAGATTGCATGGTAAGGCATTGCAGGGAAATAAAAACGACAAATGGCGATATAGAGTGGGGGACTATCGAATTCTGGCAAAAATCGATGATGATATTATTGTTATAATCGTTGTCGAGATCGGCCATCGAAAAGAGATATATAAAGGAAGACAATCATGAAAAATCTGAAGATAGCCTTATTGCAACTCATGCCTGAGGACACCATTGACGGCAACCTCCGTAAAGGATTGGACTATTGCAGAAAATCCAAAGAAATGGGTGCCGACATTGCGTTGTTTCCTGAAATGTGGAGCGTTGGCTATAACATTCCGGCGGATGCCGACAAATTAATGGCGAAAGCCGTACCTGCCGACAGTGTATTTGTAAAATCATTTGGTGAACTTGCGAAAGAACTAAATATGGCCATCGGTATAACTTTCCTTGAAAAGTTTGATCCGATGCCCAGGAACACTCTCTGTCTGTTTGATCGTTTCGGCAATATTGCTCTTACCTATTCGAAGGTTCACACCTGTGATTTTGACGATGAAAGCAGATTGACAGCAGGCGAGGATTTTTACGTCACCGACCTGGACACGGTTCAAGGCAATGTAAAAATCGGCGCCATGATATGCTATGATAGGGAATTTCCTGAAAGTGCTCGAATTCTGATGCTAAAGGGAGCTGAAATAATCCTGGTACCGAACGCCTGCCCCATGGAGATAAATCGAATATCGCAATTGCGTGCAAGAGCCTATGAAAATATGATTGGAATTGCAACTGCAAATTATCCGCAAGGCAAACCTGACTGCAACGGTCATTCTTCCGCGTTCGACGGGATTGCGTACAGGCCTTCCGCCTGTTGCTCAAGGGATACGCTAATCATTGAAGCCGGTGAAAGGGAGGGTATTTATATGGCCGACTTTCCCCTTGATGAAATCAGGGATTACAGAAGCCGCGAGGTGCATGGAAACGCATACCGCCGTCCCCTGAAATACAAACTGCTTGTTTGTGAAAAAATTGAAGAGCCATTCATCAGAGTGAACAATAAAAAGTAATTGCGAATTGATTCAATTGACTTGAAATTTGGCTTTAAATATTACCAAAAAGGTAAGTAAGAAAGAGATAATGATATACTGGAATTGAAAAATGAATTCAAGGTGCGGGATGAACAAAAAAATGACCCCAAGGGAACGCTTCATTGGAATAATGGACTATCAAAAGGTTGACGGACTGCCGGCGCTTGCCTTTGAACCATATGAAAGGACTGCAATCGACCGATGGGCGGCCGAGTCGATAAATCCGGATTTTTCCCCGGAGGAAGCCCTGGGAATAGCCGAATTGATCAAGGTCCCGGTCAACCTGTCGCCGAATCCGCGTTTTGAGCATCGGATTTTTGAAGAAACCGACGAATTCATCATCGAATCGGATACAACCTTCGGGGCAAAAGTAAAAAAAATGAAAAGCGCGCCTTCAATGTACTATGGATTCCTCGATCACCAGGTCAAGACAGCGGAAGATTGGAAGAGAATCAGATTCCGCTACGAGGAAAATCCCAAGGGACGGATTCCGCGGAACATTGATGAGGTGGCCGTATCGTTGAATTCTTCCGACAAACCCGTGAAACTCGAGATTTTTCCATATTTCTTCAGACTTGGCTTTTATCTTATGGGCATGGAGAGATTCATGCTTGCCTTCTATGACCAGCCCTCTCTGATACATGAAATGTTTTCATTTTGGAATGGGCTGACCATTGATATGATAAAGCCGTTTCTCTCAAAAGTTGATATAGATGTGTTCGTGCTGGCGGAGGACCTGGCATATAACCGGGGACCTCACCTGTCGCCGGAGATCTACAAGGAATTCTGGCTGCCCTACCAGGATAGATTGATATCAGAGGTGAAAAGTCATCATGTCGAAAACATTTGCCTTTGGTCCGCGGGGGATATCGACGGAATGATCCCATTGCTTTTGGACCATGGTATAAACTGCATATGGCCCGTGGAACGCTGTTCGCCTAATATGGATCCGATTGTACTGAGGGAAAAATATGGCAGGGATCTGAGGATGGGAGGAGGAATTCCCAGGAGCTTTCTGCCGCTTGGGCCGGATGCCGTTGATGCGGAGATAGAAAGACTTATGCCGTTGATTCTTGACGGAGGCTTTATTCCCGCCATGGACGACATGGTGTCGCATGAGGTTTCACTGGAAAGCTACAGTCATTATGTAAACAGGCTCAAGTCTGTAAAGCTCTGATCACTCCACCCGGGTGATCATGGAATGTAATCGCGAATTGAGAATTTTTAGCAGGATGTGTTCCATTGCATATTGACTGTGATAAAATCAATATTGAAGCGGAGAATCCTGTGATGGAAAGATATAAAAAAAAGAGAAGAAAATTAATAGCATTTTCCTTGGCGGTCCTTGGCTTGATATTGGCATTGATTGCAGCGTTTTTGATTTATGCCTTGGTATATTACAGGGCGGATAATGAGGCCATGGACGTTTATAACAATAGCGCCAGGATAGAAGCACAGAAAAATATAACGGTTTTAAAGCCGGACGAACCAAGCGGTGCGGCGTTGATTTTTTATCCGGGAGCCAAGGTGGAGCACATAGCTTATGCGCCTTTGCTTGACAAGCTTGTCAAACAGGGCGTAACCTGTGTGCTGATTAAAATGCCCTTAAACATGGCGATATTCAATTCAGACGCAGCCGATGAAGTTTTTGATAAAGTTGCGGGAATCGACAACTGGTATATCGGCGGCCATTCCATGGGCGGTGCCATGGCAAGTAAATTCGCATCCGAAAACAAAGACAAGGTCAGCGGATTGATTCTGTTGGGAGCTTATGTATATGGGGATTATCCACCGGAAAAGGCCCTGACGGTCTATGGCTCATTTAATTCAAACCTTGAGAAAAATATTGACTACACTGAGAATATTGTGGTCATCGAAGGTGGAAACCATGCCTATTTTGGCAATTACGGAGAGCAAAAAGGCGATGTACCCGCAACCATATCCCGTGACGAACAGCAGAATATTGCTGTAACCGAGATCCTGAAGTTCATCGGTGACGGGGATTAAGCCGTTGTGGCAAATGAATAGTGACCTGGTGTACCAAGGATACATTGATGAAATATTATTATCGGACCGGATTGCAAATCAATTAACAGTAGGGGGAGGATCCAATGAATATCATTGACTGGCTGCTGGACGGCGATGCATACGTTCGGTATGCGACAAGGAAATACATTCTCGGGAACAGCGATGCGGAACTCAAGGAGCTGAAATCTGAGGTTCTTGCCGATGCCCGTATCAAGGCATACCTGTCGGATGTCGCCGACTTCAACGCAGTGCTTATTTCCGGCCACAAGAACCCGGGGCTGCCGATTCACAAGCTGATTTTTCTTCTTGACATAGGACTTTTAACCGATGTGCCGGAAATTGAAGCGGCGGTACGGCAGATTCTGGCTAACAAAGGAAAGAATGGAATGTACAACAGCATGATGAACGTGCCGGTGCATTTCGGGGGCACGGGTAAGGACGCACTTTCATGGGCGTTGTGCGATGCACCCCTGATGCTGTATGCATTGCTAAAGTCGGGGATGCCATACGACGCTCATATCCGGCAAGGTGCGGAATATACTTTTGGATTGCAGCGAAGCAATGGATTTCCTTGCTGGGGTTCCGATGAGCTTGGTAAGTTCAGGGGACCCGGGAGGAAAGAGGACTGCTGTCCGTTCGCTACACTGATTATTCTTCGGCTGATGTCGATCATTCCTGAATACAGAGATTCCGAAGCCGCCGATTCAGCCGTTGAAGCATTGCTGTATTTATGGGAGAACAGCAGGGAGCAGCATCCATATATGTTTTACATGGGCACAGATTTCAGGAAGCTCAAGGCACCCGCGCTCTGGTACGATATCGTAAGCGTTTCTGATTGCCTGAGCCATTTCGAACGTGCAAGGAAAGACAATCGGTTCCATGAAATGCTTGATATAATCGAATCAAAGGCAGACTCGGAACTCCGGTTTACTCCGGAATCCATTTACATGAAATGCAGGGAGTGGGATTTCGGGCAAAAGAAACTCCCATCCCCATGGCTTACATATCTATGTGTCAGACTACTTGAACGCAGCGGAAAAATCAGTCTTGTCAAGTAAATACCGTTTGTCTACCATCGAATACAATCAAAGTGCTCAATTTGTCATTCGTTGAATCTCACCCGCGCCGATGAGCTTATTAGATTATTCGAGAGGCATTGA
>JAWOIG010000085.1:0-8181 GCA_046484775.1 Clostridia bacterium
GTAATAATTTTATACCTAGAATATATAATACCTTCTTCCGCATTCAATTGCAAGGATTGTTTTCGTCATGAGGCCGGGCATTACAGTAGAGGCAAATGGAAATTCGCGAACAAGGGGCGCCATAAAAAATAAGCATGCTGTATTGTCAGGGCAAATCAGAGTACCTGTACAAAGGTGTATATTGATGCATCGAATTCAGTTCATCCAGATCCTCCATTATGCCGAGCTTCTTCATTCCCGATATATGATTTTGAATAAAATCCTCTACGTTCATAGTTCCCCTGTTCGCAATGAAACCTGTCATTTCCTTGATGAACAAACTCTCATATGGGTAACTCTCGCTTAAGTGATCCAGCCATGGCGATTGAAAAAGGATATTCTTTTCAAGCAGCTCATGCGTTTTCAAGTAGATTTCGGGATAGCGGATAAAATATTCAACGCCGTCTTCCGTCTTATAATCAAGCACTTTTTCAAATATGTGCCTGCTGTTTAGATAAACCACATTAACATATTGAATATTGTTCATTAGCACAAGAGTGTCGCCTTCCATCCTATACGCTTCATCCTCCAGCCCGAAATGTCCCATGTAGTAGCCTTCCGGGTCCCCGATGAATATATTGACAAAGTTATTGATCGTGTTTTTGGGATCCGGGGTGTCTTTTGTCATTACATAGGCCCTTATGCTTGAAACAACCGGATTCAAAAAAGCATCGGAGCTTCCTTTCAAATACCACAGATATTCGTATTTTGAATTCATTTCATCGGTCATTGACGTCAAGGTATTATAGTACGATAAATATCTGTTGCTTTTAGCAAAATTAGTAAACCCATTGACGCTTGATTCACCGATCAACCCGTTCTGGAGAAGCATGCTTATATATGACAATGTGTCGGCCGCTTCGGGCTTGAGCATGAAATCTTCATAGGCATTGGTCGTCGGGTCAAATGAAACACTTGAAGACCCCCATTGCGAAATGAAACATGCATTGGCGTAAAAAATGTCCTTCAGATAGTATGCCTTTGGATATGATGACCCCGTGGTAATCAGGATTCCTTCCGAGTCCTTGAAAACCACAGAATTTTTTGCTTTGTTCAGCACCTCATAAAACTCGCTCAATGTTTCAGGTTTCCCAAGACCCAATTCATCCAGCACACCCTTGTTCAGCAGACGTATGGACGGAGTTGGCAGATAATCGACTGGAATGGCCCACAATTCATCATTCACATAATATGGCGTCAGCATTTCGGAAGGAAGGGTTGCAAACACTTCATTACCCTCAAGATATTCATCAAGCGGAAGTATCAGACCCGCCTCTCTCAAAACTGCTATATTTCTCTGTTCATTTTTAGTCAATCTTACAAGCCCGTTTATTTCGGCTTCGGATATGGCTTCTTTTAAATAACTTGTATAAATCAGCTTGGTGCTGTCTGTTGCAGACAAATAATTAATCTTCACACTTATTCCGAATTTTTCCTTTATCGCCTCCGCCCAGCCATCATAATTTGCATATTCATGGGTCATGCCAACAGGCAGATTAAAAACGATATCAGAGGTTTCAATATCCGGATTGTCACCAGAACCCGATTCAGATGGGTCGATTGCATGCCCTCCCGAATTGCATGCAGACAAAACTAATATAAAAACAGTAATGCAGAATAAGCTGAACAGACTTTTATTCATTCAGGCACCTTCCTTCGATTTGTTGCCGATATACCCGTATTTTAACATGAATCAGGGAAAAGGCATCTCTTCAATTCATGCCGTCGAACTGTATTATAATATTACATCATTCATTATCTTTTAACTTCGCAAGGGATAAGCTCAAGAAGAAAGCTGCCGCAGCTCCCCGGCATGCAGATTCTAAAATGGGTTTCTATATATGGAGCGGCTGTTCTTTCTTATTGAATAATCCCTGATGATATCCTCGTATTTGGAATAAGCCCTGTCGACTATCTGTTCCCAGCTTTCGGGAATGGTCCTCATCGCCCTGTCTGCCACGGATGCCAGCAGCTCCGGGTTTTCCATGATCTCCATGATTTTGCCGGCGAAGGATTCCGTGTCGTTTTTGCACAGGAAACCGTTCACCATATCCTCTATACCCTCCGATGCGTTTGAACCGGCCACCAGTACACACGGGGTTTTCAGAGCCGCCGCTTCCCTTACGACAATTCCGAAGGTGTCGTAAATCGACGGGAAAAGGAAGAGGTCCGACCTTGCGTACAAATCCCTCAGCTTGGTGCGGTTGTCTATCTGCCCAGTCAATATGACATTCTCCCGCAGGTCCAGCTGCTGTATCAATTCAATGAGCTCCGCTTCCGCATCCCCCTTGCCGATAAAGAACATTTTGAACGCATGGCCTTTTCTCTTTATCTCGTGAAGCCCCTCGACTATCAGGCGCAGGTTCTTGTGCCAGACCAGCTGGCCGGTGTACATCAACATGAATTCGCATGGCTTTATATTGTACTCCCTGCCGACCACGGCGCGTATTTTCTCATAATTTGCCGGCATCTTGAAATCGGTGCCATTCCCCATTATATCAATGTCGCCCCTGTAGCCGTATTCCCTTAGTGTAGCCGCCGTTTTGTTATTGACGGTCCATACAGCGTCCGTGGACTCATAGAAGTCTGCAATCCTCTTCAGTAAACCCCTCGTAATCGTTTCCGACAGAACCTGCTCCTTGATATCATAATAATACTGGGAATGGAAAGTAGCCACTATCGGTATGTTCTTTTCCCTGGCTATCTGATGGGCAAAGGCGCCTGATGAAAACGGCGTCCTTGCATGGACTATGTCGAGACTTATGTCGGACAATATTCTTTTCGCTTCAAAGCTGATCCCGTGAAGTCCGATGCGATAGGGTTTCCTTGGATAATACGGGATTGACTTGTATCTGATTACGGGGAACTCCTCGTCGTCCGTATAACCGGGGAATTCAGGAACCACGGCATATGCGCGGCCATACTTCCTGTTCAGCCACAACGCATAGTTCTTGACTCCGAGAGCGACTCCATCTGCAATCGGCGGGAAGGAATCGTTGAACTGGGCTGTTATCATCTCATATCTCCTGTATACCCTTGCCAACCGTATTTTCATGGCAGGGCCAACCTGGCCGGGGTATGTTCCATTTAATATTATACATCCGTTCCAAGCCTTTTCAAAGATGATTTACTGCAGATTTTCCTTGAGCATCTTTATAATGACGGTAGTCTCGCCCGGAATGAGCACGGAACCCGGCTGCGGGAACTGGCCGATGATCCTGCCCTGCATTGCAGGCGTCACATATTCATGATATATGAATTCGAAGCTGACCGATATGCCTTCGCCTTCCAGCAGCCTGCGCACGATGTAATTGTCCAGGTTGCCGTAATCGGCGAGATAACGCCCGAAATCAGCGGCAAGATCCCTCATTATGCTGTAGTTTCCCACAGGCTCCGGCCTCCTGGGTATGGCTATCGTATAGATTCCGCCAAGCTTTATGACATCACCGGGTTCGATTGCGGCACCCTCGGCTGAAGGATCGGTTCCTGCAGGTTTGTATTTAATTCCCACTGTCATTCCTTCCCCAATGCCGGAATCGACCAGAACATACCCTATGGAAGACGCCTGGGCTAAAATTGCCAGATTGTTGTAAACGACATTTGCCTGCCTGCCCTCAAAGTCGGGAACTATCCAAAAGCCATTCGGTGCCACATCAATGTCCACACCGAATCCGGCGAGCAGCCTGGCCGCCCTGCCTTCAATATCTGCAAATTTCTCCCGGTATCCATTGTATGCCAGCGGGTAAGTTCCCTTGATTTCCCGAACTTTGTTCAGGAATATCAACAGCCGGCTCCGGTCTCCCTTGGCCTCCTCATAGTCGATCTCCAGGCATTCCAGAATTCCGTCGAGATAAAGCCTGTAAACATTTGCTATCGTCTGTCTGTCATTTTCAGATATGAATCCCCGCTCGGTTATGAAATAGTCGGCATAGCCCCAGAGCCTGTCCCACATGCCCTCGCCGTACTTTTCATTGAATCCAAGCACTTCCCTGCTGTAGGTGTTTATATTGTTGAAGAACATTTTTTCTATAGTGTTTTCCCCCGCCAGTATGAAAAGCGGACTGAGTATCGCAAGAGCCCTGTCGCCGCTTTCGCTGCAATAATATGAGTTGCTGGAAAAAACAATCTGTTCCTGCCCTACCCTGAATGTGTGAAGCGAACCTGCGCCGGCTGTGAACGAGCGCTCCGCCAGATATGCTGTGAAGGCTTCGGTGATTATCCTTGTGTTCACTCCAATCTTAGGGAATCCTACCTTTCCGTCTCCATAGGTGTAACTCAAGGCGTGTATTAATTCATGCATGACAACCGGTTCGTCCAGCACGTATCTGTTGAAATACATATTTTTTGATGCGGAGTCATAGAGCGCAGCATATCCCATCGATGCGGAATCCTCATAGCTTAGTGCCTTCACTTCATTAAGGTTATTCCTGAGCCTTGCTTTTATTTCATGGATGCTCAGGACCGTGTTCTTCGCCAGATACTTGGATGAAGACACGATGTACGGTATCATATCCTCCGGCCAGCCCTTTTCCGCGCACAGCAACATCAGCTCCTCATGATACAGGAGCGACGGGCCCATACTTATTTCCAATGTGCAGGCAAACCCATCCCAGGCATATATATAAGCCGGATAACTCTGTCTTAGGACCGTTCCGGCGGGCTGCGTCTCATTGATGGAATAACTTAACCCGACTTCAAATATTCCGGCCTTCCTGAGCCTGATCAAGGCTGTTTCAAAATCAAGTCCTATCAGGTAAGGTGCATATTCCCCTGCCGGAAGATCGCTGAAATATTTGCTTTCATCGGATTCTTCCAAAAGGAAACCCGCTGCGCGCATAAGTCCGGCATCCACGGCTTCTTCGCCGACAAGCTTGCCTGCCAGCGTGTCGGATGAATTTTTCATAAGATTGTTAAGCGCATTGTAAGACATGGCCGCCATATGGCCCCTGGTGAAGGTTTCGCCTTGAAACCCTGCGGTTTCCCTTGCGCTGATAATTCCGATAACCTGCGAGAATTCCACAGCGCCTTCCCATGTGAAATCTCCTTCGTCGTCAGAATAATCGAGCGCTCTCAGAATAAATGTCAGATAAGTTCTGGCGTCGACAGGTTCGTAAGGCGCATACAGATTATTTCCGACACCTTTTGTAAGGTCGTTGGCATATAGATATCCCACATATCTGTCGACCCATTCCGGAACATCCGTAAAGGGATGGCTGTAAGAACCTCCGAGCGCTTCGGATTCCTTTCCAAGCAGCCTTACAAGCATGACTCCGGCTTCAGCTCTGTTCGGCACTCTGTCCAGCTCGTATCCGATGTCAGTTCCTATGAATAAACCAAGCGATTTAAGCTTGTCCGCCTCAAGAAGGTATGAAAAATCAATCTCCGCGCCGTGCGCCGGGACCGGAATGACCATGAAAAATATCACGACCGCCAGTATAACCGAAAGACTCTTTTTCATTGTTTCCTCCGAAGCCGGAATATCAGACCGTTTTTTTTACAATGCAAACATTATACCCCCAGCCAGGCATGAAAACACATCGGCTTTCATGCAAAAAACATCACTCATGCAAATTTAGACGTATACAGAGACATCCGTGTTCCATTCAGGGCATGATCCGGAAAATCCCGGCCTGTAAAAATAAACCTGGCACTCGAAATGTCAGCCATCTTTGCGGGGTCCGGTTTTGGAACGGATGCCCCTGTCCGTTATTTCAATCATGCCTCTTTTATAAAGCCTTCCCAATGCTCTTTTAAATGAGGACTTGCTCATGGAGAACTTCTTTTTGATATCCTCGGGCCTGCTGTCGTCGTTGAAGGGCAGGAAACCCTTCCCGGCCGCAAGTGCCTCCTCTATTTTATCCGCATCCTTGTCAATATCCATATACGCCGGGTTCCTGATGCTAAGTATCAGCTTGCCGTCACCTCTTATTTCCCTGACCCTGGCCTTCACTTCGTCGCCGTATGCAATCCCCTGGATAGGCTCGTCGGCGGGTATCATACCATGGTACTTTTTGTCCACGGCGATAAATACGCCAATTTTCTCATTTATTGTATAAACGGTGCCTGCGACCATGTCGTTGGCTTTATAAGGCGGATCATTCCGGAGCATCTCATATACATCCATCGTGGCGCACAGCCTCCCGCTCTTGTCAATGTAGAGTCCGACAAACACATCCGAACCCTTCCTGACCTTTCCCCGCTGCTCCTCGAACGGCATGAACAAATCCTTCTCGAGACCCCAGTCCAGGAATGCGCCGATGCCCGTCGTATCCGCAACCTTCAGCATGCCGCACTCCCCAAGGGCCAGCAAAGGTTTCCTCACCGTGGATATAAGCCTGTCCTTCGAATCCCTGTATATGAAGACATTGACCATATCCCCGGCCCGGGCTCCTTCCGGCAGCTGCTTTATCGGAAGCATGACGTCATTGTCGGAATCACCAAGACCGTCATTCAGGTACGCTCCCTGGGATACAATCCTTATTATCTTCAAATCATAATATCTGCCTGGTTCCAGTTTCATTTCAGTTCCTTTACATCGGCGCACAGCCTTGCCACGACTTCGTCCTCATTGTTCAGCTTTTTGGTTATTCCGTATTTTCCGGCCGAAGCATCCGTAAGCGGCCCCAGCTTTTCAAATGCCCTGCCTGTGCCGCTGCCATCGCTATTTATTACCATGAACAGCTTTTTGATCCTGCCTTTTTCATTTTGGAGCATCGTCAGTCCGGCAGGGGCAATATTGCCGGCCCAAAGGGGGACCACAAGAATGGCCGTGTCGATTTTTACCATATCGGCATCAGGCTTATATGATATCGAGGTCGTTTTCCCCATCATGGAATAATAACCGCCGGCCATATAGCCGAAAAACCCCTTCCACTTCCTGGCATCGATTATCTCCGTGAGAGGACACATAAGCTTTCCCGCTATCTTTCCTGCGATTCTTCGCGAGTTGCCTGTCCTTGAGTAATAAAAAACATTTGCTGTCATATTGCCTTCCTTTCATGTATGGCGGCCTGCGACATCGCAAGCAGATTTTCCGGCGATACATTCGCAAGCAGAGCCTCGTGGCTTGGGGACACTATATAGTCGGAACCGAAGATATCCATGAGCCTGAATACTTCATTCCTTATTTCTTCCGGTGAGCCGAACGGAAGAAGGTCCTGCGTATCAACACCGCCCATGAAAACAAGGTCCCCGCCGAATTCCCTTTTGAGGCTTATTGCGTCCATGCCCGCCGCCTTCGCCTGTATCGGATGAACACCGTCGACCCCCGCATCTATTATCGCAGGAAGCGCCTTGGCAATCGCTCCGCAGGAATGCAGCATCGTCTTTATATTGTACCCTGAAGCGATTCCCGCAAGACGCTCTATGCCGGGAAGAACGAACTTCCTGAACAACCCCGGGCTAATTATCAGGTCAAGCTGGGTGCCGAAGTCGTTGCCGAAGAAAAAAACGTCAATCAAGCTTCCCATATCTTCAAACAGCAGCCTGTTGGCCTCGCAGTAGAAGTCAAGCACACGGGAGGTGACGGCTTCAACAACCGCGGGGTTTTCATGCATCTTGATGAAATAGGTCTCCATGCCGAAGAAGTCCGCCACGATATGAAAGTACGGACACCAGAACCCGCCGAAAAATGCCATTCCTTCGGATATGGTTCTTTCCGCAGTCTTTCTGTATTCTGAAAAATCCAGATACCGCACGTCCGGCCATGGGAACGCATCCACTTCTTTTACGGATTCACATTCCGCAAATACCCCTCTCTGGCCGTGACTTGTCTTTTCCTTCCCCAGGTAGCAGTCGAAGATCGGCTTTCCTTCGGGATGCCTGTAGGCGGTCTCGGCATGCCTCCACCTCAAGTCATCGCCCAGCATCACGGACAGCTCTTCCTCGCTGCCGGCTCCAAAATGCCCAAGATAAATTTTCAGCGCATCCTTATGGGGATTTCCCTTCCAGTATGCCGGACCGGAAACTCCGTCCCTGCTCATTATGCCTGTTATTTTCTGTCTTCCGTTCATATTTTCGTTTTGGCTTATTCAGACCTTTCGCTTTATATGTTACTATCTAGAGTATACATTATATGGCGCCAAATCTAAATAGACAGGCAGGTGGTTGTTATTTTCAGCAAGAATACCAAATGGATCGAAA
>JAWOIG010000158.1:0-6092 GCA_046484775.1 Clostridia bacterium
ATGATACCGGCCTTTCCGTCGAGGCATTGAACGGAAATCCGGGGGTTAATTCAAGGCGTTATGCAGGTCCCGGGGCATCGTATGCGGATAACAACCGGCATCTGATTGAAAATCTTGAGAAAAGCGGAAGCAAAAATTTCAATGCAAGCTTCATTTGCGTTATTTCTCTCATTGAACCTGACGGAAATGAAATGCTTTTTACAGGCGAATGCAAAGGAGTTATATTGACAAAACCCCTCGGAAACAATGGTTTTGGTTATGATCCGCATTTTTATATACCGGATTCAGGCAAAACCATGGCACAGATGTCGGATGCGGAAAAAAATTCCATCAGCCACAGGGGATGTGCCTTGTTAAAACTTAAAAATTATCTTCTTGGAGCCGACCTATGAATCCATTGATTCTTTTCTTTACAGCCATCGCCCTCTCCATGGATGCTTTTGCGGTATCCATATCATGCGGTGTAGGCAATAATGCAAAAGATATCGGCACAAAATTCAAACTGGCGGCTGCATTCGGCATTTTTCAGGGGTTCATGCCTATGGCCGCATATTTTCTTGCGGGCCTGATAAAAATCGATCTTGGTGGGTTCACTGGAATCATCGCCTTTCTGATACTCATGGGCGTAGGTCTTCATATGATCAAGGAAGCTTTTGATAAAAATGAAAAATGCGGATACGGAGAGCTGACCCTGGCCAGGATATTGCTTCTTTCAGTTGCGACGAGCATAGATGCGTTCGCCACCGGAATTGGTTTCGCTGTGCTTGATGTCAATATCTGGATCGCCGCACTTGAAATATCAGTGATTACTTTCGCAGTTTCCCTGGCCGGGGTTTTCTTTGGATGCAAACTCGGAAGCATTATGAAAAGGGGCAGCGAAATTGCAGGGGGTATGATTTTAATCATAATTAGCCTGAAGTTTCTGATAGAATCAATTATTTAGCCGGGAAAGCGAATTGCAGCATTGCAATGGAAAACCATCGCATGTATAATTATACATAACATGTATAATACTGAGGTGAACATGAAGTTCGGCATTATATCAAATATGGCAAAAGACCCTGACGGTTCATATCTTGAAAAGGTAAGCGAAACAATAACCAGGCTTGGCGGAATTGTAAAATTAAGCCTTGCAATGGGGAAGGACGCGGTTTTGTATGACGATGATATGCGGGGTCTTGATATTATTCTTTCAATGGGAGGAGACGGCACATTCCTCAACATAGCTAGAAAAACCGCTTCACTTGGCATCCCGATACTTGGAATAAACATAGGATCGCTGGGTTTTCTTGCAGGTACAGAAGTCCGAAATATAGAATCAGCCATAAATTCGCTTCTCTCCGGAGAGTATACTATCGACGGAAGAATGATGGTAAAGGCGAGCGTAGAAAGGGAAGGCATAATACTGCATCAAGTATCTGCCCTTAACGACATCGTCATATCAAGAGGGAATCTTTCCCGCATAGTAAATTTAAAGACATATATCGATGACAGTTATGTAGACACATTCCCGGGGGATGGACTTATTGTTTCCTCTCCCACCGGTTCGACCGGATATTCTCTTTCCGCGGGAGGACCGGTAATAGACCATAATATGGAATTGATGGTGCTTACCCCGATATGTCCTCATATAATGCATGCAAAATCCTTTGTATGCAGGGCCGATTCCAGAATCAGAATTGTAATCAATGAATCTACGGGATATTCCTGCAATCTTACGGCGGACGGGCAGATGGGAATGGAGCTGTACGGAAATGATTCGGTTACAATAACAAAAAGCGAATGTGTAATAAGAATGGTAAAACTTGGTAATGATGCTCTGTACAATACCCTGAGAAATAAAATATACTACCGGAACGGAGAAAAAAATGAAACATAACAGACACATTAAAATTTTATCAATCATTCAGGAAAAGGAAATCCGGACACAGGAAGAGCTTGCGGATACCCTTAACAAGGAAGGATACAATGTAACGCAGGCAACGGTTTCGCGGGATATAAAGGACTTGAAATTGATCAAGGAAACAGGTGAAAACGGAGTTTCATATTACTCAGCTGGAAGAAGCAACAAGGAAGTAATATCCGAACGTCTTATTACCGTTCTTAAACAGTCATATGTGTCCTCTAATACAGCGCAGAATCTACTGATAGTAAAAACACTTCCGGGTATGGCGCAGGCCGCGGCGTCTGCGGTAGATGCGTTTGATTTTCCGGATCTTGTCGGTACCATAGCAGGGGATGACACAATATTCATCGCTACGAAAAACAATGAGGCTGCACTTGGCATCATGGCTTTCCTTAATTCCGAATTGAGGTAAAAGATTGCTTAGACAAATCATCATAAAGAACTTTGCGATATTCAAAGACGCTTCGATTGAACCCGGTTTCGGTTTCAATGTAATAACCGGTGAATCAGGAGCCGGGAAATCCGTTGTTGTAAATGCCCTTTCGCTGATATGCGGTGCCAGGGCATACAGGGAAATGATAAGGACAGGTCATGATGATGCTGTTGTTGAAGCCATATTTCAGATACCTGCAGAAAAAAGAGATGCCATATACGCCCAGCACGGTATAGATGAAGAACTTCTTGTCATTACAAGAAGAATATTTCTTGAGAAACCATCTGAATGCCGATTGAACGGCAAGATATGCCCTTTGTCCGCCATAACCGATATATCCTCGGGGTTAATAGATATTCATGGCCAGTATGAGAACCAATCGCTTCTCCAAACAGAAAATCATATTAAGTATCTGGATTCATTCGCAGGAAGCGAGCTTGAGGAGGCACTTTCTGAATATAAAGAAGCATTGTCAGCCTATAACGACGATATAAAATACATAATATCATCGTCAGGCAGCGATTCCGAAAGAGAACGCAACAAGGAAATACTGGAATTTCAAATAAATGAAATTGATTTGGCTGGACTGGATGTTATAGACGAACCCGGACTGCTTGAAAAGAAAAAGTTGCTTGAAAATGCCGAATTTTTCATACAATGCACCCGGGAATCCTTAAAATGGCTTGAAAATGAAGAAAATTCAACTTCATCCGCAATCAAGGAAGCCGTCAAATCACTAAAACCGCTTCCGGAATCAGATGACATCAAGGAAATTATTAATAATCTGAATGAAAGTTATTTTCTTCTCAGTGATGCTTCATCAGCAATAAGGGAATTTTCAGAAAGCATTGTATTTGCTCCTGAAGAATATGAAACTATTGTTGATACTATTGAAAATCTGGGCAAATTGAAAAGAAAATACGGAGATACCATTGAAGATATTCTTCAATACAGGGAGAATGCTGCAGAAAAGCTAAAGGAAATAATCAATTTCAAAAAGCATTTTTCGCAAAGACTTATGAGCATAGGTAAAAATGAAGCGTTGCTTGAGCAACTTGGCGACAGGCTTACGCTTATCAGAAAGAACAACGCGGCTAAACTCACTGTGCTTTTGGTCAACGAACTGACCGGCATGGGCATGAAGGAGACGGTGCTGGAGATAAGCTTTAAAAAAGAACGATCAAAGAATCCTCTTGGATATACGGTGTTCGGGGATAGGGGAATTGATTCATGCGAGTTCCTTATATCGATGAATGCGGGACTTAATCCGATGAGCCTTGGTAAGGTTGCTTCCGGCGGTGAGATGTCCAGGATAATGCTTGGATTCAAATCGGTATTTTCCCATAAGGAAGGTACGGAAACGGTGGTATTCGATGAAATTGATTCGGGAATCAGCGGTAATGCCGCAATTGCCGTCGCAGATAAGCTTTCAAGGCTCTCTGACGACAGACAGATAATCTGCATAACGCATCTTCCTCAGATTGCCGTCAGAGCGGGGAATCACTATGTTATTAAAAAGGAAACCTCAGACGGTTCATCATTGGCAGTCATCCAGGAAATAAAAGGTCGCGACAATATCATAAAAGCCATAGCAACACTTACTGATGGAGAAATTATAACCGACGAGGGGATTGGACACGCCGACAAATTGTACACGGATTATAACAGGAAAGCTTGATACTGGCATGGCGAACGAAAGGGACGATTCATATGATTAACAGGGAAAACATAAGGGAATATGTCGAATCAGCAGTAAATGCCGTTAAAATAACGGATACCCACACGCATCTTTACCCGTCTGAATTCAAGAATCTTTGTGTTTGGGGTCCTGATGAACTGGTGACATATCATTATCTGGTTGCAGAGACGCTGAGAATGGGAAGCATTAGTTACGGAGATTTCTGGAATAAAAACAAGAAAGAACAGGCGGACTTCGTATTCACTGCTCTTTTCAATGACAGGAGCCCGTTGAGCGAGTCCTGCCGTGGGATTCTGACGACTTTCAATGAACTTGGAATCGATATGTCCGGAGATATACTTGGCAATGCCAGGAAATTTTATAAAGGAATGAAAACCGATGAATTCATTGATGATGTTTTCGAAAAAGCAAATATCGAAAAGGTTGTCATGACCAATGATCCATTTGATCAAATTGAAATGAATTTCTGGGATGAAGGAACATCATTTGACCAACGGTTCATTCCGGCATTAAGGCTTGACACCCTGCTAAACAGTTATCAGAACGCCCGCTATTGCCTTATTGAAAAGGGTTATGAAGTAGGCAGGTCGTTGAACGGCATCGCAAAGAATGAGATAAGACGTTTCCTGAAGGAAACCATGTCAATGATGAAAGCTTCATATATGGCCGTATCCCTGCCTCCTGATTTCACAATGCCTTTCAACGGCACAAGGGAAATGCTGCTTGAGGAATGCGTCATTCCGGTTGCCGCTGAACTCAACAAGCCGATTGCCCTCATGATCGGGGTAAAGAAGCTTGTGAATCCGGATTTGTACCTTGCCGGCGACAGTGTGGGAAAGGCGGGAATTGAAACAATAGAATATCTTTGCGGTAAATACACGAAAAATAAATTCATGGTAACGATGCTTTCCCGTGAAAATCAGCACGAGCTATGTGTCACTGCCAGAAAATACAGGAATCTCATGATATTCGGCTGCTGGTGGTTTTTAAATAATCCGGTGCTGATTGAAGAGATAACGCGAATGAGGCTAGAGCTCCTTGGTCTTTCATTCATTCCCCAGCACTCCGATGCCCGCGTCATGGACCAACTGATCTACAAATGGAAACACAGCAGGAAGATAATATCAAGCGTACTTGCCGATAAGTATATCGATCTTATTGATTCGGGATGGAAACCTTCGACCGACGGCATCAGGAAGGATGTCGAAATGCTTTTCAGCGGTAATTTCAAGGAATTCGAAAGACTGTCGCTATGAAAGAAAGGATTTTCGAACTGCTTATATTCGACGCCGACCATACATTGTTCGACTTCGACAGGGCGGAAAGAGATGCCTTGAAAAAATCCCTGGAGGGAATTCGTGTTGAATTGACCGATGATATGCTGGGTGAATATAAAAGAATCAATAATTCGCTTTGGAAAAAATTCGAAAAGAACGAAATACTGCAGGATCTGATCAAGGAAGAGCGGTTCAGGCTGCTTTTTGATTCCCTTGGAATCAACGATGACCATCGTGCCTTTGCAATCGACTATATATCCCGCCTGTCGGATGGAAGCTATCTATTGGATGGTGCATTAGAACTTCTGGAGGATTTGAACGGCGAATACAGAATGGCGCTGTTGACAAACGGGTTGTCCGAAGTACAGCATCCAAGGTTTGAAAAGTCAGGAATATCAAAGTATTTCGAAGCATTCATTGTTTCCGGGGATGTCGGCGTAAGCAAGCCGAACACGATGATTTTTAATAAGGTTCTTGAAAAAACCGGATATATTGACAAACAAAAAATTCTGATGATCGGCGACAGCCTGACTTCCGATATGCTTGGCGGAATCAATTTCGGCATTCGCACATGCTGGTACAATCCTGACTCGATGCCAAACAAAACAAAAATAAAACCCGATTATCAAATAGAGGAACTAAGCGACCTGCGGTCTGTCCTGGAAGGAGAACCGAAAAAATGAAGATACTCCTGACCGGAGGTTTTTCCGGAATCGGTCCGTTGGTATGCAGGGAGCTTCATATTTTGGGCATCGCAGTCCATGTCATTGATGAAAT
>JAWOIG010000175.1:0-7115 GCA_046484775.1 Clostridia bacterium
AGACGGGTCATAGGATACCTTTTACCTGACAAAGCATTCATTGCACTTGACTACAGAAGGGTCTTCGGGCGCTGGCCGAATTTTAACCCAGTAACCGAGAAGTCTCCTTCCTCTAAACTACCATTGCTCACGAACGTGAGAGTGAAGGTGGGAGATGAATCGGTGGATATTTTGATGTAAGAATGATATAATAGAACAAATGTTCCCTTTTGGGCATAAACCTAACAGGTGTGACACAATGAACAAAGCATTCAAATTCAGAATATATCCGAATAGAGAACAAAAGGTTCTGATAGGCAAAACCTTCGGCTGTGTACGCTTCATATACAACAGGATGCTTGGGGACAGGATAAGGTATTATGAGAATACCCATGACGCCTTGAAGAACAGGCCTGCCCAGTACAAGGAGGAATTTCCATGGTTGAAGGAAGTTGATAGTCTGGCTCTTGCAAATGCCCAGCTCAACCTTGACAAGGCATATTCCAACTTCTTCAGAGACAAAAAAACCGGTTTTCCGAAATTCAAGTCAAAAAAGCATAACAGACAGAGTTATACTACAAACCTGGTGAACAAAAACATAAAACTGGGTGAGGGATATCTTATACTTCCCAAGCTGAAGGAAGTCAGGATAAAGAAACACAGACCGGTACCCGCCGGATACAGGCTCAAATCAGTAACGGTAAGCTGTGCTCCGACAGGAAAGTATTATGCAAGCATACTGTATGAGTACGAATGTCATATGGAACCTGTAATACCAAATACTTTCCTAGGTATTGATTACTCAATGAAGGAATTGTTCATATCCTCGGAAGGTGATCTTGCCGAATACCCGGGGTACTACAGACAGTCGCTTATGAGATTGAAAAGAGAACAAAGAAAACTGTCAGACTGTAAGATGGGAAGCAACAACAGACACAGGCAGAGAATACGGGTTGCGAAGCTTCATGAGAAAGTGGCAAACCAGCGCAAGGACTTTTTGCACAAGCTATCCAGGCAGATAACCAATGCCGTGGATGCAGTGTGCATAGAAGACCTTGATATGAAGGATTTGTCACAATCCCTGAAGTTCGGCACGAGTGTTCATGACAATGGGTTCGGGAAGTTTGTATCTATGCTTGAATACAAGCTTATTGAACAGGGCAAGGAGCTTGTCAAAATAGATAAATGGTTCCCGAGCTCAAAGATGTGCAGCAACTGCGGTGCTGTCAGGAAGTCTCTGCCACTGTCTGAACGAGTTTATCACTGTGAGAACTGCGGTGTCATACTCGACAGAGACCTGAATGCAAGTTACAATATCAGGGAAGAAGGAAAGCGGTTGTTGCTGCAAAAGCAGAAACATAGAACCGTGGGGCACACGGGGATAGCTTGCTTATGCTGCAGCCGATAGGCTGCTCGAACAAGAAGCCCCCACTTCTACAAGTGGTGGGAGTATGTCACTTGATTGAATTTATTTGCATACAATATCCACACGCAATCAGATGACTCTTGGACTTTTTAGGGAAAAGGATGATAAAATATTGGTCAAGGAGGGCTGATCATGGATAAACAGGTTATTTTTGCTTTCAGAGGAGACATGCTGTGTTTCATGCATGTTCTGCTGAATGTACTTGACATGGACGACAAGGGAATAGAGAGCAGGCTTGTGTTCGAAGGAGAGGCAGTGAAGCTTGTAAAAGAGCTGGAAGTGTCGGGAAATCCACTTTATGCCAAGGCAAAGGCGAAGGGATTGATAGACTGCATATGCAGGGCGTGCTCATCCAAGCTGGGTGTCCTGGATTACAATAAGACTGTGGGTATACCAATGTGCGACGAGATGGCCGGACACCCTTCCATGGCAAGTTATACTGCAAGAGGATATAAAATCATCACGATGTAAGGCATGGGAAATTTCCATATGGATATTTTATGCCGGAAGCGGTTCAGTACTCGGAGTTTCTAAAAAAAAGCCTCCCGTAACGGAGACGGAAGGCTTTTGTCATATTCCTATTCAGCAGTCCATGATTACCAGGAGACTCCCTGGCTGGTCATAGCATCGGATATTCTGAGGATACCGGCTATGTTTGCGCCCATTTCAAGATTGCCCGGATGTCCGTATTTCTGGGCTGTTTGAGAGGCGGTGAAGTATATGTGCTGCATTATTTCCTTAAGCTTGGAATCGACCTCGGCAAATGTCCAGTACATTCTTGCGGAGTTCTGGCTCATCTCAAGGCCCGAAGTTGCAACTCCACCGGCATTTGCAGCCTTGCCTGGAGCATAATAAATATTTTTCTCAAAAAATACTTTTATAGCAGCTGGCGTGCTTGGCATGTTTGCGCCTTCCCCGACATAACGGCATCCGTTTGCCGCAAGAATCTCAGCATCATTTTCGTCAAGTTCGTTCTGGGTGGCGCAGGGGAGTGCGATATCGCATGGAACCGACCAGATCCCGCGGCCCTCTTTATATACTGCGGAGGGTTCGTAATCCAGGTATTCGGTAAGTCGGCCTCGTTTTACTTCCTTGATTTCCTTCAAAGCTTCAAGGTTGATTCCTTTTGCATCATAAATATAACCATGGGAATCGGATACCGTGACGACTGTTGCGCCAAGCTGGGCGGCTTTTTCAACGGCATAAATGGCGACATTGCCGCTGCCGGATATGGAAACTGTCTTTCCCTTGAAAGTCTCACCCTTTGATTTGAGCATTTCCTGGACAAAGTAACACAGTCCGTAACCGGTAGCTTCCTTGCGTACAAGCGAACCTCCGTATTTCAAGCCCTTGCCGGTAAGCGCTCCGGTCACCTCATTGCGCATGCGCTTGTACTGCCCGTAAAGATAGCCGATTTCTCTGGCTCCGACTCCTATATCGCCCGCAGGAACATCAGTGAATTGGCCTATGTGCCTTGAAAGTTCCGTCATGAAACTCTGGCAGAAATGCATTATCTCGCGATCGCTCTTCCCCTTGGGGTCGAAATCGGAGCCGCCTTTGGCCCCGCCCATGGGAAGGCCCGTTAACGCATTTTTGAAACACTGCTCAAATCCGAGGAACTTTATAACTGAAAGATTGACTGTAGGATGAAACCGAAGGCCGCCTTTGTAAGGACCTATTGCTGAATTGAACTGAACACGGTAACCCCTGTTTACCTGAACCTTGTTGTTGTCATCAAGCCATGAAACTCGGAATGTTATCATTCTTTCGGGTTCTACGATTCTTTCCATGACCCCGTCCCTTTCCATCTCCGGATGCTGGTCGATTATTATCTGACATGACTGGAAGACTTCGGTTACAGCCTGAAGGAATTCGGGTTGATCGGGATCGCGCACTTCCACGGTTTCAAAGACTTTCTTAAGATAAGAATTACTAAACGGCATATATACCCCCAAAATTTCCAGTCATAATCCCCAAAACCATGACCGGATTTAACTGTTTTTAAAATTATAAACCTTTTTTTTCAAAAATGAAATATATTTTTCAAAATACTGCATAAATATTCAAAATAATGCGAAAATCAAGTCATCAGTCAATGAAAGTGCAAATATTGATTATGAAAAAATCATTAAAGCTAAAAGAAGACCGGCTTGCCGTCAAATATAAATGATTTACTATCAGTGATTGCTGAATAATATAGGATTTTTGAAATTCAGCATCAACGGCAGCCGGATGGACTGAAAACATTCAATATAATCGGGTTTTCAGTATATGTCCCTTATAATTTGCGAGCTGAATCCGGCAAGGCCAAAGGCCTGTGAAGGTGCAAGCTTTTTTACGCTTTTAATTAGAAAAACTTGCACCTGAGCTTATTGAAAATGTAAAATAAAGCCATAAGCAAAGCATTTGCAAGTTATTCAGTAAGCACTGATTAGAATATTTTATACGGATCATATGTATAAAGAGCGAAAGGCAATTAAGTGGAAAAAGATTATTTGACTGCCAATGACTATTCGGTGGAGAAGATTTCAAAATGCTTTCAGGCGGTATACGAACCCGAGGGCAGATATGTGAACGACCATTGCTTTGTAATGAATGGCGATACGATGCATTTGTTCTACATAGACGGTGAAATAGGCAAGGGTTGTTATGATATTGGGAACGAAACAATCATAGGGCATGCGTCGAGCCGGGATCTTATGCATTGGAAACAGCATCCGCCGGCATTGGTCTACGACCAATCGCTGCAACACGAAAAAAGGGGTATATTCGCTCCATATGTTGCCAAAAAAGAAGGCATGTTCCATATGTTCTATTCATCACATAACATGGAGAAGGCCCAATTCATATGCCTTGCTTTTTCAGAGGATCTTTTCAATTGGGAACGCAGCGTCGGCAACCCTGTTCTGGTGCCTGACAAAAGACAGTTTCTTTGGGATGAATCCATACCATGCTCCTGCCGCGACCCGCACATACACCGGGAAGAAATTGATGGAATTTATTATATGTATTGGGTCGCCGACATGCGGAGCGAGGATGAACATTCATGCATTGCTGTTGCCGTCTCGTCTGATTTGAAAAGATTCAGGCGGCAAAAGCCCGTAATTGTAAAAAGGCATTCGTTTGACGAGGCTTACACAATGAAGACCGAATCGCCGTGTCTTATTGCCAGGCACGGATTATATTATTTGTTTTACAGGCACGGGGATGGAACAAAGTACTGCATCAGCGACAAGCCGGATGATTTCAAAGGAAGGCAATCATATCTGCTTGGTCCTTCTCATGCCGGCGAGATATTTGAATTCAAAGGCAGCTGGTATATATCAAGCTGTTCCAGGGAACCGAACGACTTAGGACATATAACGGACCGCACCAAGGGACTTTACCTGGCGCGGCTGTCATTTGAGAGTGTTCATCCCAAAATTATTGCCTTTTGAATTTAGGATTATCCGGTAAAAATAAATATTCCTGAGAGCATGAACAACGCCAGCAGAACGAAATTCAATTTGTGGAAATATCCATTGAAGCGACTGGTCCCAAAGCTTCTTCCATATAATCTGTAGGCGATCAGATTGGCAAGCGATGCGACCAGCGTACCCATTCCGCCGACACTGACGCCCAGAAGCAAAGGCCTGTAGCTATTTGTAAATCCGCTGAACAAGACAGCGGAAGGCACATTGCTGATGGCCTGGGATCCAAGGGCGGAGAATGCGAAAACCTGTGCATCTGTTCTGAGCATGCCCGATATCAGGGCGACGATTGCCGGCATTCCAACGATGTGGTCAATGAAAATGAAGAAAGCGACGAAAGTGCCCAGGAGGAAATAGTCGGCTTTTCCGATAAGTTCCCTCTGGCTGAGTAAAAATACAGATATTACGATGATTGTAACTATCAACACCGGGATCAATCGCAGTATAGAAAGCAGGACGACAGCGAAAAGAATTATAAAGAAACCAAGCTCGGTTTTGTTGCCAAGGGGTATTGAATCAGGTACTGCGGATATCCTGTCTTTCTTCAGAAAAAGCGATATTATGCATAGAATCGCAATCCCGCCTATGGAGAAAGGTGCTGTTACGGAAAGAAATTCTCCTGTGGTCATACCGTATGCATTGAACAGGAACAGGTTCTGGGGGTTTCCAAATGGAGTGAGGCTGCTTCCTATATTGGCGGCGAGAGCCTCGAGAACAACGATCCGGTAAGGGTCAAAACCGGCTTTTTTACCGATTCCAACAGTAAGGGGTACTACGGAAATAAGTGCGACATCGTTGGTTATGAACATTGAGAGTACTGCGGTCGCGGGAATCATCACAAGGCTGATGCCGCGCTCCGAGCCGACCTTGCGAAGCAGCGAGACGGAGATATAGTCGAGCAAATGGTATTTTTCGAAAACCGAGGTCAGAAGCATCAGATTGAAGAGGGCGGCTATGACTCCAAAGTCAATCGAATTAAGATGCGTGGGCGCAAAGAAACCGGTAAGCACCGCGAGGGAAAGGGCGACAACGAACACGATTTCGCTCCGGAGCCTTCTGTGTATCGTTTTTATCATATATAAGAGTACCGCCTAAATCCCCAATATTAGTGAACCCAGATAAATATATAATTAAAAATTATTCAAGTCAATGAGATTCGGAATGAATATAACTGCGGATGTGAAAAGACACTGGAACAGCAATGAAATGAATCCGGATTTGCTGATCTTTGATTTCGCGGGGGGTATCTGAGTTCCCATCGGTTCAGATTAACCAAGATATTATCAGGGTTTTATTCTGTATACATTACAGCCGTTTTCCTTGATGGCATTGATGATCAAGGGATTTTTGTCATAGGTATATGCATCCAGATAGAATTCCTGTAAGTTGACAAGATTCTGAAGCCCTTCGATGCTTTCAATGCTGCAGTTTTCAAGTGTCAGATGCCGCAGGTTTTGCAGCTCGGCAAGGGGGCCGATATCTGAAACCGCAGTGTCTCTTATATTTAACATTCCAAGGTGCGAGAGATTTTTCAAGGGTGTCAGGTCTGTAACTGTTGAAGCGTTAATGTGCAGCCCATGGAGATTCCAAAGGGTGCCGATTGGTTCCCAGTCCTCGATATTGAAGCCGTGCAGAGACAAACTGCTGAGACCAAGTCCATTCAAAGGCGTCAGGTCAAGATTTACACTGCCATGGCTGACGATTGAGAGATCTCCAAGATTCTGAAGATTGGAAATGGGGCTTATATCTGATGAATTGAGATTATTGATTACAAGATACCTAAGATTAGTGAGGTTTTCAACGGCGTCAATATTGGACAGTCCTGTTGTAGAATCAATCCATAAGGCCAATAGATTATCGAGACCGGAAATAGGCGATAAATCACTGATGTTATAGTGCGGCAGATATAAAAACATAAGATTCTTAGCATATTGCAGACCATCGAGTCCGGTTATATTATTTATTCTGACCACATGACGTTCAGTACCTGAAAACCCCATTTCCTCGAAAATAGTCTGATAGAAATACTCAGGTTCTTTATCTTCCGGGCAAAAATCAAGATAGATAAGTTCAAACATATCTGAGATTTTTAATTCCTTGTCCATCGGATTGCCGATTGCTGAGAGGGCTTCAATGGCTTCAATGATGCCTGCCCTGACATTTTCATCTCCTATGGTTGCGGTGTTGTCCGGATTATATCCGTGATCCTTTGGTTCGGATATTATGATTTCTTTGAAATC
>JAWOIG010000181.1:0-2779 GCA_046484775.1 Clostridia bacterium
TCTGCATGGAATACAGGGTGAAGTTTGAAAAGGCGACCGTCGTATACTCTTCCGCAAACACTCCGGCTCTGGTCGTATATACCGCGGATGGAAGGATCCTGGCGCCGGACGCCGGGTCCGTGCAGATGGAGAATAAAGCCGCCGGCGGCAATGTTTCCGGTCTGGGGGGATATTACAACGAGCTGAGATATTTTACGGAAAGGGTTGCTTCAGGATCGGCGGTGGAAAATGCCACGTTGGAAGAGGGAATAAAGTCGCTTGAGCTTGTTTTAGGAGAAATTGAAAGCGCCGGTGGAATGCTTCCGTGATAGAAGGCGATTGAACCAAGTGCATTGTGATTTTCAGCACATATAGGAGGAACGTAAAATGAACAGGCTGTCAAAGAAGGATATCTATAGGTATACGGGTGATGTCTCGCAGATATTTCAAGCAAAGCAATATGCTTTTACGGAAGGAAGGGCCGCAGGGGTCCGTGCGGTTGATGTCAACAATGGCTCCGGACTGCAATTCACCGTCCTGGCGGACAGGGCGATGGATATCGGGGCGCTTTCATTCCGCGGCGTCAACTTCAGCTACAGTGCCGGGGCCGGCATAACTGCCCCGGCTTATTATGACGACAGGGGCCTGGGATGGCTGAAGACATTCGGCGGAGGATTCCTTACGACCTGCGGTCTGTCACAGGCCGGATCGCCGTGTGATTGCGACGGGGAGGAACTGGGGCTTCACGGCGACATATCGACTGCACCGGCCGAAGAGCTGTGCGTGGATACAAGGATGGACGGGGATGCTCCCGAAATAGTCATCACAGGCAAGATGAGGACGGGCAGGCTTTTCGGCGGAAACCTTTGGCTTCGAAGGTCGATGACCGTCAGGTATGGGGAAAACAGGATATATCTGAAGGACATAATTGAAAACAGGGGAGGAACCGCAAGTCCGTGCATGGTTCTTTACCACTTCAACCTGGGCTATCCGCTCCTGGATGAAAGCATAAGCTTCGATACGGAAGCCGAATACCTTAGGCCCAGGGATTCCGATGCTGAAAAGGGGGAGGCTCATCGCCTTGGGTTTTCCGAGCCGAAGGCAGGTTTCCGGGAGCAGGTTTTCTATTATAGGAACAGGGCATCCGCAAACGGCCTGTGTAACGCCGGGATCTTCAACGAAAGGCTTGGCACCGGGGTCAGGATATGGACTGACCCGAAGCAACTGCCTGACCTGATTCAGTGGAAAAACGCGGGTTATGGGGATTATGTCATGGGCATCGAACCCGCAAACTGCTTGCCCGAAGGGAGGAGGAGGCAAAAGGAGTACGGCCTTGAATATCTGGGCCCTTCGGAAGAAAAAACAGTGGACATCAGCATAGAAATATTGTGATAGAATTATAGCCGGCATAATTAATTCGGGGGAGTGGACATATGAACAGACGGGACAGGCTGCTGACGACAATAAACCATATCGAACCTGACAGAATACCGATCGGATTTGATATCCATGATAAGAAAAAGCTTGAGATGATGAGGCATTACGGGGTTTCGGATTACAGGTATTTCTATGAGAAAACCGGGGTTGAGTGTTTCTCGGTATGGGACTGGCCCGCCTGCCTGCCCAAGTACCGGGGTCCGGTAAGGCCCGGGGTGATTTATAAGCATGACAAGGAGATGGCCTCCCACAGCTGCTGGGGCAAGGAAAGCGAGCTGGTCTACCCGATGGAGAATGAAAGCCTGGATTCATATATATGGCCCGATATAGAGGACTTCGATTTTTCAGGCCTTGAGAAAGACCTTGATGAAGTGCACCGGATGGATATGACGACCGCGGCGGCCCATGCGGGCGTAGGATTCACGCATCATTATCAGCTGAGGAGCTATGAAAAGGCTTTCTACGACCTTATGGACGATGATTGGATGGAGGAATACATGGCGAGGAACAGGGAGTTCTTCATCGAGTATTTCAAGAGGCTGTTTGGATATGCAAACGGAAAGATTGACATAATAAGGGCGGACGAGGACCTCGGGGGACAGGAGAACATGTCGATAAGCCCGGTTATGTGGAGACGGTGGTACAAGCCGTTATGGAAGGAAGTATTCGGCATATGCAAGGCCAACGAAGCTAAAATATGGATGCATTCATGCGGATTCTGCAGGGATGTCGTCGATGACTTTGTAGAGATAGGCGTCGATATCCTTAATCCCGTTCCGGCGTATGTGAGGGGAAGCGATCCGCTTGACATGAAGAAAACATATGGCGATGTGCTTGCCTTTGACGGAGGCGTTGACCAGATCAATGTACTTATAAAAGGAACGCCGGATATGGTCGCGGACGAAGTAAGGCTCAGGATCGAACAGATGGCGAAGGGCGGCGGTTTCATAATCGGGCCTTCGCAGGTATTCACCGACGACATGCCTCTTGAGAACATCATGGCATTTTTCGATGCGGTGCATAAATATGGAGAATATTGATTGATATGAATACCGCGTCATATCCCGGCAGGCGGCGGGTTCTCATACAACAATAACGATTAACGGAGGCTGGCCATGACGGGTCCGATCGGAATCCATCCGGAAAATAAAAAGATATTCGAGTACAAGGGCAGGCCCGTCGTTCTATTTTGCGCGACGGAACATTACGGGGCTGTCATGAACAGGCCTTTCGATTTTGAGGGTTGTTAAAGCCAGCCTTTCATATTCTGAAGATTTTTGTTCAAATCGGTCACGCCGTGTTTCATATTCACGCTGAATTTGATCGGTTCGAATTTGCTCCGACTCAATCTTCTCCCTAAATC
>JAWOIG010000190.1:0-3243 GCA_046484775.1 Clostridia bacterium
AAAGTCTGATGGCGCTGGTGCCGGATGAGGCTGCTGTCATAAGGGACGGTCGGGAAGTGCTTATTCCGGTCAGCGAACTGAAGCCCGGCGACATTGCCGTTGTAAAGCCCGGCGGGAGAATACCGGCTGACGGCACCGTCGTGGAAGGATATTCGGCGGTCGACGAATCCATGCTTACCGGTGAGAGTCTCCCCGTTGAAAAAAAGACAGGGGAAATAGTGACCGGCGGCAGCATCGCCAGGACGGGATTCCTGAAGTTCTCTGTGACCAGGACCGGTGAGGACACCACGCTGGCCCGCATCGTAAGGCTCGTGGAGGACGCCCAGGGCGAAAAAGCGCCGATTGCCAGGACAGCGGACAGGATCAGCGCGATTTTCGTTCCGATAGTAATATTCATAGCACTTGCATCTTTCGCCATCTGGCTTTTAATGGGCTACGGATTTGCCTTTGCTTTCACCATAGCGGTATCCGTACTCGTCATCTCATGTCCGTGTGCGCTGGGACTGGCAACCCCGACGGCCATAATGGTGGGGACGGGAAAGGGAGCACAGCACGGAATACTGGTCAAGAGCGGGGAAGCTCTTGAGATCATGCACAAGGCAAGGACGATAGTCTTTGACAAGACCGGGACCCTTACCGTTGGGAAACCCACGGTGACTGATGTAATCGCGCAGGGAATCGATGGAGAAGAGCTCCTGATACTGGCGGCGTCAGCGGAAAAAATGTCGGGGCATCCCCTTGGAAGCGCGATTATCAAGGAAGCTGAGGCAAGCGGCCGGGAACTATACGAAGGATCTGATTTCGAGGAAATTCCCGGATCAGGGCTCAGGACCAGAATCAACGGAGAGCTTTTCCTGATCGGCAGGGAAGGATTTCTAAACGGCGAGGGCATTGACACCTCCATTTTATCCAAGAAAGCGGATGAGCTGTCCGAACAAGGGAAAACCCCGTTGTTCACCGCTTATGAAGGCAGATTCCTGGGAATCATCGCCGTTGCCGATGTCCTTAAGACCGGGAGCAGGCCTGCCGTGGCAAGGCTCCGAAGGATGGGATACGGGGTGGTCATGCTGACCGGCGACAACAGGCGGACCGCAGGGGCCATAGGAAAACTCGCCGGGATCGACAGGGTCGTGCCCGAGGTGCTTCCCGGAAACAAAGCGGAGAAAATAAAGGAGCTGCAGGCAAACGGTGAAATGGTTGTCATGGTCGGCGACGGAATAAACGACGCGGTGGCGCTTGTACAGGCCGATGTGGGGATAGCCATGGGAAACGGAACCGATGTGGCGATAGAATCAGCCGATGTCGTGCTCATGAAGGATGATGTGGGCGATGTGGCTACTGCAATCGAACTCAGCAGACGCACCATCAGGAATATAAAGCAAAACCTTTTCTGGGCGTTTTTCTATAATATACTCGGCATACCCATTGCCGCGGGAGCCCTTTATATTGCTCTGGGCATCAGGCTCAACCCGATGATAGCGGCTGCGGCGATGAGCTTCAGTTCGGTGTCGGTTGTGCTCAATGCACTCAGACTGAAGAGATTCCGTCCTTCGGCGGATACAGGCCGGACGGATACGGGCAGCGAAGAAGATAAAAGCGGCGACGACCTGCAGGCTGCAGATAAAAACATCCGGGATGATGCGTATTCGGATGAGGATGCAAGTACGCAGGCTGCCGGAGAAGATGCGGAGGAAAACATGACAAGAACATTGAGGATAGAAGGAATGACCTGCATGCATTGCGTGGCAAGGGTTCGGAAGGCATTGGAAGGCGTCGAAGGGGTGTCCGTCGCGGAAGTAAGCCTTGAAGACAAGCGCGCCGTGGTCAGGCTTTTAGGAAATGTGGATGATGCTGCGATGATCAAGGCCGTTGCTGAGCAGGGATATACCGTTTTGGATATAAACTGAGTCCCATGATATCCGGTTTTGAACAAGGTATTCAAACAGATTATGCGAAGCGTGAATGACAGCTGCGTTTATTTTTTTATGAAAAATTAATCGCATGCATGGGTTTTGCGTCTGGAACTGTTATAATGAAAACGAAAAAACCCATAATGATAACGCCTATTCGCCGCACCAAGGGTATATAGAATAAAAAGGAGGCTGACTATGAAAAGATTACTGATAATTGCAATTGCACTGGTCATTATCATCCTGCCGCTCTCCGGGTGCGGAAACAACGACGGCAACGAGTTGGTTTTTGGCATGGAGCTGGCATATCCGCCGTTTGAGACAACCGATGAAAGCGGTAAACCCGACGGAATCAGTGTCAGGATGGCTTATGCCCTGGGCGAATACCTGGGCAGGCCGGTAAGGATAGAGAACATGGCCTGGTCGGGACTGATACCTGCCCTGACGACGGGGAAGGTGGACATAGTGCTTTCATCCATGACAATCACGGAGGAACGGGCGAAGACGGTCAATTTCTCGGATCCATATGCGAAGTCGCAGCTCTCTCTTCTTATATCGTCATCATCGCCTGTGCTTGAATTCAACGACCTTAAGGAAGATGACAGGAAGCTTGCCGTGAAGAAAGGCACGACCGGGCACACATTCGCCATAGCGAACCTTCCGGGGTCAAATATCGTGGTTTTCGATAAGGAGACATCATGTGTCCTTGAGGTTTCCCAGGGCAATGCCGACGCATTCGTTTATGACGCATACACCATCTATAAAAATTCACTTCAGCATCCCGGTACGACCAGGGCGCTGTATGAACCTTTCCAGGAGGATTATGAATACTGGGGGATGGCGCTGAACAAGAATGATACGGAACTGCTTGCGCAGGTCAACGAATTTATTGCAAAGTATAAGGCCGATGGAAAGATGAATGAGCTTGCAAACGAATATCTCGGCGAAATCAAAAAGATATTCGAGGACAAGGGACTGTCGTTCTTCTTCGATATAGACTGATGAAAAAAGAAGAGGGACGGGGAATGAGGAACATGTTCAGGATCGACAGCCGCGGCGGCAAGCCCGGGCTTTTGTCCAGATGGACCAACATCATGCTCGTGGGTATATTCATAGCGGCCATTTTTCTTATAGCTTTGGCAAGCCTGGGTTACAGGTTCGACTGGTCGGTGATCTGGATTTACAGAATTAAGATGCTGAGGGGATACGGCATGACGTTCCTTCTGGCGTTCTTTGCGATCATCATATCGATTTTCATCGGAGCGGCAGGCGCGGCCGCGCTACAGAGCAGGATTCTTTTTTTCAGGTATCTGTCGCGCGCATATGTGGAAGG
>JAWOIG010000198.1:0-9089 GCA_046484775.1 Clostridia bacterium
TCTCCAGCAGGCAATGGCATCATTGTATACCGAGAGACTTTTATCGGGAACCACAAGATCTTTATCAATTCCGATAATTTTGCCGTAACCTTCACAGAGAGGGCATGCACCGAGAGGATTATTAAAGCTGAACATATGAACCGACGGTTCTTCAAACTCAATACCATCCATTTCAAAACGGGTAGAAAAAACCGCATTAGATTCTTTTCCCTCTTCTTCTGTCTCTATAAGGCATTCACCATTGCCTTCATAAAAAGCAGTCTCAACCGAATCGCCAATTCGCGATCGGGTATCCGGATCATGTGCAACTTTTATACGGTCTGCCACGATGTAAAGGTGGTCTGTACCATCCAAGCTGCCGGGGTTCTCAAGCACATCTTCAATTTTTTCCGTACCCATGGAGGTATATATCCTTGTAAAGCCTTGCTGCAGCCTTATTTTCAAGCTTTTTTCGTATATATTCAACCCGTTGGAAGGAAAGGAATTCCGTACTTCCTGTAAAAAACTGATAGCCGACATACTGGGAAATTATTACACAGGGTATTCAATAAGCAGTGAGAAACTTAGGGAAAGGCTGCTGCGCGAAACGAATAAAAATGATTTCTGTGCACGAAATATAATAATGAGATGGGACGAGCTGTCGAGAATTCCAAATGAGCCGCAAGATGCGGTGAACACACGGCAACAGGATGCATATCGGAAAGAAATGTTACTTTTCCAGCAATTAAGGGAACTGCTGGGTAAAAGGAAAAAAAGGACAAACAATACTTGCCTTATACCAAAAATGCCAGAAGGCCGGTGCCTGACCGGAATATGCAGCATCAATACACGGATTCCTGTCGGGTTTGAAGGAATTACAATAGGAAGGAACATGCTGCAGAAGGAATACGGCTTATACAACGGCAGCATAGGAAAAACCCATGCCAGAGTTTATGAACGCGACGGCACCATCTTTATCGCAGATCTTGGAAGCAGGAACGGTACATATCTGAACGGGGAAAAACTGGAGAAGAGGGATGCCGTTAAAATTGAAACAGGCGATATAGTATCATTTTCTGATGAAGAATTCATTTTATGTTGAATGAATTTTATTAAGATAGGCTCTTACGGCATCCAGTATCCTGCCGCTGGCATGTCCGTCTCCGTAAGGATTGACGGCACCGGCCATCTTCATATATAAATCCGGGTTGGTAAGCAGCCGGGTTGCATCGTTTACAATGTCATCCATCTGTATTCCCGTCAGGCGCACTGTTCCCATTTCAACTGCTTCGGGTCTTTCGGTCTCTTTACGAAGTACAAGGACAGGCTTGCCAAGAGCCGGGGCTTCTTCCTGAAGTCCTCCCGAATCCGTCATGACCATGTATGATCGCTTCATCAGATTGTGGCTGTCGCCGACGCTTATCATATCGGTAAGCATTATTCCGGGCTTGTTGCCCAGAATCGGCAGGACAGTATCCCGGACAGCCGGATTGGGATGTACGGGATAAACGAAAAGCAAATCGCTGAAAGCCTGAGACAAGGCAAGAACGGCATGGCAGATATTTTCGAGCGGCTTACCCAGATTTTCCCTTCTGTGGGCTGTCAGAAATATAACACGGCGAGTGGTGAAATCAATTCTATTAAGGGGATCACATTCATAGACATAGTTTTCATTTATTGTAGTATCCAATGCGTCAATGCCGGTATTTCCGGTGACAAAAATATTATCAAGGGATATACCTTCCGCCAAAAGGTTCTCCTTGTTTTTTTCGGTGGGCGCAAAGTGAAGGGTTGAAAGAACAGCCACAAGACGACGGTTCATTTCCTCAGGGAAAGGAGAGTATATATCATGGGTCCGCAAACCGGCTTCCACATGACCCACGGGTATTTTTTTATAAAAGGAAGCCAGGGCGCAAACAAGGCATGTCGCAGTATCGCCGTGCACAAGAACCATTGCTGGTCTGACTTCGTCAAGGACTTTACCAAAACGCTCCATGATAGCCGCCGTTATATATTCAAGCGACTGGCTTTCTATCATTATATCAAGGTCATAGTCGGGTATAATGTCAAAAATACGATTGACCATGTCTATTGTCTGTCGATGCTGGGCAGTGGTACAGACAACGGTTTTTATGGAATTATCACTCAGAAACTTATTGACGACAGGAGCCATTTTAACGGCATCCGGTCTTGTTCCATACACGATGAGGACCGTTTTATTCATTTTCCTTCCTTTCAATTCCATCGTCAATGACATCCTGTCCGGAGTGCACGCCCTTTTGACGGATGCCCTTTGAAGGCCTGTATATGAAAGCTATTACAGTTATCAGAACAATAATCAGGCTGATAAGAAGAAACCCGATGTTCTTAATGCCGGTCCTGGCCATGAATATTGAAAGCACTCCAAGCAGAAGGCTGGCCGAATACAATATTATTACTGTTGACCTCTGGCTCAGCCCCAGATTATCGATGAGCTTGTGATGAATATGCTGCCGGTCTCCCTGGTAAAAAGGTTTCCGCTTAATGATTCGCCTTGAAAAAGCCAGTATCGTATCAAGTATCGGAAGTCCGAAGGCTATTACAGGAATAAAGATGGAAAGTGCAGTGTAAGATTTCAAGGTTCCCTGCATGGATACCATGGCGAGGGTGAAGCCTATGAAAGCAGAACCGGATTCCCCCATGAAGATTTTTGCCGGATTAAAATTGAATGGCAGAAATCCAAGCGACGCGCCTGCGAGGGCTGCCGTGACAATGGCTGCATATGAGCCAAGAAGCTCTGCGTCAGGCCGTATAAGCGAAACAGCGAATAGAGTAAGGGCGCATATGGCGCCTGTTCCTGCCGCGAGCCCATCCAGACCGTCAACTATATTGAATGCGTTTGTAAGTGCAACGATCCAGAACAATGTTATGGCAAATGAGAAGAAAGGGTTCAGCGTTATTATTGAGGTAAGGGAGTTCGGATCCGTGAGAAATTCGATCCTTGATCCGGATATAAGGATTGCCGTCACTGCGGCGGCAATTTGCATAAGCAATTTGTAAAGAGGCCGCAGCTCAATGATATCATCGAGAATACCCATCGTCATGATGATCAGAATTCCGCACGCAAGGCCTATCAACTCCGAATCAGCGACAAAATTGTCATTGAAGATATAATTCAGGAAGATGGAGAAACCAAAGCCGACGATTATCGACAAACCCCCGAGAAGAGGAACCGGAAGGCTATGTACATGCCTTTCCTTGGAAGGAACGCTTATTGCATTGGTAAAGAAAGCCAGTCTTTTTACAAGGGGATAAAGTGCCATCGAGATGGCAAAGGAAATGATGAACGTTAAAATGAAACTCATTGTTTCTCAACCTCATCATAATTCATCAGTTCTATGCCGGCTTCAGTAAGCAGCGACATTGAAAGTTCGTCGGGATAACTGCCCCGGAAAACAAGTTTTTTAATCCCGGCATTTATAATCAGCTTTGCACATATGGAACAAGGCTGCAGTGAAACATACATGGTTGAACCCTTTACCGAAATGCCTGAATAAGCCGCCTGAGCGATGGCGTTTTGTTCTGCATGTATTGCCCGGCACAACTCGTGCCGTTCACCTGAAGGAACACTCAGCTGCTGTCTGAGACACCCGATCTCCTCGCAGTGACGGACTCCCGCAGGAGCACCGTTATAACCGGTTGTCAGAATTCTCTTATCCTTGACAATAAGGGCGCCCACCTGTCTTCGAATACACGTGGAACGGGTTTTGACAAGATCCACAATCTGCATGAAATACTCGTCCCATGAAGGTCTTGACATAATACGGCTCCTTCTATTTTGTTCCAAACAACCTGTCGCCCGCATCTCCCAGACCCGGAACGATATAAGCGTCCGAATTCAATCCCTGATCTACACAGGCACAGAAAATCTGAACATCGGGATGAACGGAACGTACTTTCTTTATTCCTTCAGGCGCGGCAATCAGGCACATGAGTTTAATCTGGGTTATATCCCTCTGTTTAAGAAATGAAATTGCGGCGGATGCCGAACCGCCTGTTGCAAGCATGGGGTCGAGAAGAACCATTTCGCGATCGGATGCATCTTCTGGTAGTTTACAGTAATATTCCACAGGCTCAAGGGTTTCATGATCCCTGTACAACCCGATGTGGCCAACCTTTATCATCGGCATAAGCCTGAGCATTCCTTCGACCATTCCGAGCCCGGCCCTGAGTATAGGAACTATTCCCATTTTTTTACCCGAAAGCACCTTTGTCCTTGCTATGCCGATTGGTGTTTCAAGCTCAATTTCCTTTAAAGGCATATCCCTCGTAACCTCATAGGTCATCAACATTGCAATCTCGCTGACAAGTTCGCGGAACTCCTTTGTGTCAGTGTTTTTGTCTCTGAGCAGGGACACCTTGTGCTGAATCAACGGGTGGTCGAAAACAAACACCATATCGTCATACTTCTCAAACGTCATTTGTCAATCCTCCTTGCAGATTTCTCTTCTAGCCGCCGTATTTTTTGATTCCTGAGTTCATATCTTCCATCGAGATATTCGGTTTCAAGCCATTCCTTGACAATGGCAATAGCAAGGCCGGAGCCGGTTGTCCGTGCTCCCAATGCAAGAATATTCGCATTGTTGTGTTGTCTGGAAAGACGCGCATGATATATGGTTGTGCAAAGAGCCGCACGTATACCCGGAACTTTATTTGCCGCAATCGACATTCCTATTCCGGTACCGCAGATGAGGATTCCCCGTTCACTCTGCCCGGTCGCCACAGACACTGCGGTTTTTTCCGCATAATCCGGGAAATCAACGGAATCGTCTGAATCCGGACCAAAATCAATGTAATCCATGCCCTCTTCCTTAAAATACCGGATGATGCTATTTTTTAGAAAAAATCCTGCATGATCGCTACCGATGGCTATCATTACTGCCTCCGAATATGAATTCTCACAAATCATTTTATAGTAACGCAAACCTTATGTCAAAACGAAATAAAGCGGCCGGCAAATAAGCGAATCGAATGCTGATTATTTTGGGTCGGCATGTCGTTTTCTTTTTCTGAAAACAGCAAGTCCGCCGAACCCGCCTACTATGGCAATGTAATAGCCAAAGTCATACCACCAACCGGTGTTAAGGCTTTCATAAATCCTGATGCTTCTGTTGAACAGACCTATTATAAGAGATAAAGGTGCGAGCCAACCATGCCAAATTCCCCAAAGGAAATTCGCCGGTTTTTCCAGCGTTGCCCTGCCGTCTCCGGGAACACATGATGAAAGTGCCATTATTAAAAGAATCGAAAGTAAAATTATTGCTATGATTTTTTTGGACATTTCAAAACCTCCCGCCGCATAATTGCCAAAATCATTATACCATTACCCGGTCAAAAATGAAAAAGATGCGTGTCACGCATCTTCTTCCCTTGTTATTTTTTTAATTTTCTTTTCCAACTTAACCCGGGGAATCATAACCCTGTGTCCGCATCCTTCGCACTGTATCCGAAAATCAGCGCCGACCCTCAGTATCTTCCAGCGCCCGGAACCACAGGGATGCTGCTTTTTAAGTTCCACTATATCATTCAGCCTTAAATCCATTGGCATATAAGTGCCGCCTCAGTATTTTGTCAGGTAGGAATCAAGTTCCCATTTTGTAACCTGCGTTCGGTACTCGTCCCATTCAGCGAGTTTTGCATTTATGAATTTATCGAATACATGCTTACCAAGAACATTCTTGACCAGACTGCTTTTCTTCATGGCAAAAATAGCATCCTGCAGGTTTTCCGGCAAGGAAACCACCTTGTTCTTTTTCAATTCAGCCTCGGACATTTCAAATATGTTCGCATTTACCGGAGGCGGAGGAGCAATCTTGTTTTCTATTCCATCCAGCCCTGCCGCAAGTATTCCGGCCAGTGCAAGGTATGGATTGCAGGAAGGGTCGGGGTTTCTTAATTCAAGGCGTGTGGAGCATCCCCGCGAAGCCGGTATTCTGATGAGGGGACTTCTGTTTTTTGCAGACCACGCGACATAAACAGGCGCTTCATAACCGGGTACAAGCCTTTTGTATGAATTGACGGTAGGGTTTGTCAATGCAGTTATCGAAGATATGTTTTTTGTAAGTCCTCCTATGAAGTGATAGGCATCCCGGCTCAGCTGAAGGCTGTCGGATGGGTCGCAGAATGCATTTTCACCATTCTTGAACAAGGATATGTTCGTATGCATGCCGGAACCGTTTATCCCGGCGATTGGCTTTGGCATGAATGTTGCATGAAGGCCATGACGCTGAGCCATGACTTTAACGACAAGTTTGAAGGTAAGGATGGCATCGGCGGCGGCAAGGGCATCGGTGTATTTGAAATCAATCTCGTGCTGTCCGGGGGCGACCTCATGATGGCTGGCTTCGATTTCAAATCCCATTTCGTCCAGGACCATGCTGATGTCCCTCCGTGCATTTTCCCCCAGATCTATAGGACCAAGGTCGAAATAGCCGGCATTGTCATGTGTCTTTGTGGTTGGGTTCCCGTCGCCGTCAGTCAAAAACAAGAAAAACTCACATTCCGGGCCCACATTGAATTGATCGAAGCCCATGGCGGTGGCTTTTGCAATTGCTTTTTTCAGAACATAACGCGGGTCTCCTTCAAAGGGCATACCTTCAGCGGTATATACATCGCATATCAGCCTGGCAACCTTTCCGACCTGAGGCCGCCATGGAAAGATTACAAAAGTATCGAGGTCCGGGCGCAGATACATATCGGATTCTTCTATTCTTGCAAAACCTTCTATCGAGGATCCATCAAACATACACTCGTTGTTCATTGCCTTGTCCAGCTGGTCGACCGTAATGGCGACATTTTTCAAAACACCGAAAATATCCGTGAATTGAAGTCGGATGAACTTCACACTGTTCTCCCTTACCAATTCAAATATGTCCTCCCGTGTCATTTTACCAGTCATTTTAGTCTCCTTTCATAATGCGTCTCATAAAAATACGCACATATATCAAAGAAAAACGACGAACAACGGCCCGGATCTGCGGGCTTGGCTGAAACGTCGTTGTTTCAAGATTATTGAACTGCCGGGAACCTTACTCCTCTGGTTCAAACAGATCCTTGGGAGCTCCGCATTCCGGACATACCCAGTCCTCCGGAAGATCATCAAAGGAAGTTCCCGGTGGGATGTCAGCCATATCATCGCCTATTTCCGGATCGTATATATATCCGCAAACAGTACAAACATACTTGGTCATGTTTTTACCCCGTTTCATATACTATGACTTTATTTTGATATATAATTTAGAAAAAAGCAAGCATCCATAAAAAAATAATGAAAGACTTTCATATGAGAATATTCATAGGGATCAGGATTGATGAAAAGACCAGACAAAAGCTGGGGTCAATGACAAGGGAGCTTGCAAAGGGGTTCAGGGCGTGGAGGCCTACAGACCAGGCTAATTACCATATTACAATCAAATTCATCGGTGAAACAGACGAACACACGCTGGAAATCATTAGAAGATGCATAAAGACAACCGCCGTGGGCATTGAAAAATTCAAGACGAAAACAATGGGCATAGGGAGTTTTGCAAGGAATAAAAAACAAACAGTATTCTATAAAGTCGAAAATGCAGCCGGACTTGAGAAGTTGTATAAAAGGGTGTGCTGCGAACTGAATGCCAATGGAATCCATTCAGACGAGCAAAAGTTTATTCCGCATATAACCGTTGCCCGGGAAGTTGATGCAAAAGATGGTTTTTCACTTCCCGTTCAGAAAGATATCAATTTGGCCATTGATTCGATAAGTGTTATGGAAAGCACAAGACTGAATGGAAAACTAATCTATATACCAAAACTTACGGTTGAGCTGGAGGATAAAGTCAATGATAAATAAAGTAAAGTTCGATATTTCAAAACCCGGAGGCAAAATAAGCAAATACATTTACGGCCATTTCTCCGAACATTTGGGCAGATGCATATACGACGGGTTATGGGCGGGCAGGGATTCGGAGATCCCCAATGTAAATGGGATCCGTTTGGACGTAGTGGAAGCCCTGAAGGAAATCCGCATACCCGTATTAAGGTGGCCGGGAGGATGCTTTGCGGATGAGTATCATTGGAAGGATGGCATAGGACCCGAACACGGCAGAAAAAAAAGACTGAATACCCATTGGGGGATGGTAACTGAAAACAATGATTTTGGTACCCACGAATTTTTTGAGTTGTGCGAACTACTGGGATGCGATGCCTATGTTGCCGGCAACCTTGGCAGTGGGACTGTTTTGGAAATGCAGGATTGGGTCGATTATATAAGCTGTGCAAAAGACACAACCATGTCGGAGGAAAGAAAGAAAAACGGAAGGGAAGAACCCTGGAAGCTGAAGTTCCTTGGAATCGGAAATGAAAACTGGGCATGCGGGGGAAACATGAGGCCGGAATATTACGCTGACCTTTACCGCAGATATCAGACATATGTTAAGAATTACCCTGGAAGCAACGTCCTTAAAATCGCCTGCGGCCCCAATGAGGACGACTATGAATGGACGGATACATTGATGAAGCTTGCTTCAAGGCACATGTGGGGACTCAGCCTGCACTATTATACTCTTCTTAATAAAAATTTCAGCGAAATGGGTGATTCGGAGCAATTCGGAGAAGAAGAGTGGTACAGAATCATAAGAAATGCCTTCATAATGGATGAATATATAAAAAACCACTCAAAGATAATGGATAAATACGATCCCGAAAAAAAAGTAGCGCTTGTCGTAGACGAATGGGGAACATGGTATAAGGTCATTGATGGAACAAACAAGCGGTTTCTTCATCAGCAGAATACAATCAGGGATGCGGTCTCAGCTTCCATCCATTTCAATATTTTCCATCAAAACTGCGAAAGAGTCAGGATGGCAAACCTTGCTCAGACAGTAAATGTACTACAGGCAGTGATACTGACATATGGCAAATCCATGATTAAAACACCTACTTACCATGTGTTTGACTTATATAAGGAGCATCAGGAAAACTTGAGCATTCAGGCAGAATATGAGGCGATGCCGAGCGGGCCCTGGCCCTCGTCAGACCCCTGCTGGCCACCCCCGCCGGCCAGCGCCACCTGCTGCAGAACGCCACCGCCC
>JAWOIG010000026.1:0-6736 GCA_046484775.1 Clostridia bacterium
GTCACAGGAGAGAATGGCTGTGGTTGTCGCCCCGGCTGATGCCGCCGGTTTCATCGAACTGGCCGGAAAAGAGAACCTTGAATGCGCGGTTGTTGCGGAAGTAAACGGCGGGAACCGTCTGCAAATGTTTTGGAACGGCAGCTGCATCGTCGATTTATCCAGGGAATTCCTGGATACGAATGGTGCCGCACAACATGCTTCGGTACAAGTTGATAATCCTGCAGATGAATCATATTTTGATAATCCAGTCGAAAATAACCTTGCAAAAAAGCTCGGAAGCTTGAATTCATGTTCCATGAAAGGCCTTGCGGAGAGATTTGATTCAAGCATCGGTGCCGGCAGTGTCATCATGCCATTCGGGGGAAAACACCAAATGACGCCTCAGGAAGGAATGGCCGCCAAGCTTCCTGTAGACAAAGGTGATACAAACACGGCGACGATCATGACGTTCGGCTATAATCCCCGCATTGGTTCATGGAGTCCGTTTCATGGTGCATTATATGCAGTATTGGAAAGTGTTTCCAAGGTGGTCGCGATGGGAGGCGATGCTTCAAAGATCCGTCTGACTCTGCAGGAATATTTTGAAAAGCTGGGCAAGGACCCCTCTAAGTGGGGCAAACCATTTTCCGCATTGCTGGGAGCTTATTATGCTCAAAAAAAATTGGGTGTCCCTGCAGTCGGAGGCAAGGACAGCATGTCCGGAACCTTCATGGACATTGATGTTCCTCCTACGCTTGTCTCGTTTGCCGTTGCGGTCGATGAAGCGAGCAAAGTAGTTTCCTCGGAGTTCAAGAAGCCGGGATCGGATGTGGTTCTGGTCGGTTTGCCGGTCGATGAGGATCATATTCCCGATTTGACCGTTGCCATGGAAAAGTACAGGGAATTCAAGATGTACGTTGACAAGGGACAGGTCTTGTCCGCCATGACCGTAAAGGAAGGCGGAATCGCTGAAACGGTTGCAAAGATGGGATTCGGCAATGGAATAGGCTTCATAAGCAATGGCGCGCTTGCAGAGAACGATTATCACAAGGCGATGTACGGATGCATTGTCGCAGAAGTTGCCGGGGGTACGGCTTTTCCGGTAATCGGAACTACGGTTGAGGAAAAGAATGTTGTAATAGAGGGAACGGAATACTCTTTGGATGAACTGGAGGATGTCTTTACGCAAACACTTGAAGAGGTGTTTCCGACCAAAACAGAAACAAGTGCTGGGAATCCCCGTGAGGAGTTGCATGAATTTGAAAAGCATATTTTGGTTCGCAAAGGAATAGCCAGGCCAAGGGTATTCATACCGGTATTCCCGGGAACGAACTGCGAGTATGATTCCGGTTATGCTTTCGAAAAAGCGGGGGCTGAATCAAGCCTAATGGTATTTAGAAATATTTCCGCGGAGGATGTCCGGGAATCCGTTGATATGATGGCGAAGTTAATCAGAGAGAGCAATATAATAATGATACCGGGCGGGTTCAGCGCAGGTGATGAACCGGAAGGTTCCGGCAAATTCATTGCAACAGTATTCAGAAACCCATATGTTTCGGAAGCGGTCATGGAATTATTGGAGAATAAGGACGGACTCATTTTGGGCATATGCAATGGATTCCAGGCGCTTATTAAGCTCGGTCTGCTTCCATTTGGTGAAATCCGGCCCATGGCCGGAGACAGTCCGACACTTACATTCAACTCTATAGGGAGGCATGTGTCCCGAATGGTTGATACAAAAGTAGTATCAAATAAATCCCCCTGGCTCAGCCTTGTCAGCGTAGGCGACATACATACGATTCCCGTAAGCCATGGTGAGGGCAGGTTTATTGCGGATGAAAGTCATTTCGGGGAGTTGTTCGGGAATGGACAGATTGCGACCCAATACGTCGACCCTGATGGCAGGCCAACCTATGATTCGAGATTCAACCCCAATGGCTCGATGCATGCCGTAGAAGGAATAACCAGTGTGGACGGCAGGATATTCGGAAAGATGGGCCATTCGGAAAGAATAGGAAATCATGTTTACAGAAATATACCCGGCGACAAGAATCAGCTGATTTTTGAATCCGGTGTAAGATACTTCAGATAGGAGAATAATGGGATTATACGAGATTCATTGCCATACCTGCGAAGTCAGCATATGCGGACGGGTTGATGCAGAGAGAGTGGTGCAGCAGCACAAGGAAGCCGGATATGAAGGCATTTGCATTACGGACCATTATTACAACGGTTACTTTGAAAGCAACAGGCCGCTGAGCGACAGGGATATTGTTGAAAGTTATCTTCTAGGATACAGAAAGGCCTCGGCATATGGGGAAAAAATAGGACTGAAGGTCTTTCTTGGCATGGAATTGAGATTCACCGAAAATCCTAATGATTATCTGGTTTTTGGCATAACGGAAGATATGATCTATTCAAATCCAAGGATGTTCGAAATGGGCCTGGAATTTTTTTCCGAGTCTTTAAAAGATAGCGGCATCCTGTTAATACAGGCCCATCCATTCAGAAATCATATGATTCCGGCCGATCCTTTGTTTTTGGATGGAATAGAGGCAATTAATGCAAACCCGAGACACGACGCGAAAAACCATATGGCAACAGCTTATGCGGATAGGCATGGGTTGATCAAGACAGCGGGAAGCGATTATCATCAAGAATGTGATATCGCACTGGCGGCAATAGACTTTCCCGGAGAATTGAATGATGTCAGGGATATGATATCGGCGCTTAGAACCGGAGAATACAAAATTGTCGGATGATCTCCGCAATGCCAATTAAGATATAAGATCAAGGAAATAGTTATGAAAAAGAAAGCGATATATATTTTGGATGAAAACGCCTTTGACAAAATCTATGGCTGTGATGAGCGCAGCAGGATTTCTGATTTGGTTGATATATGTGCAGATCCGCTGACAGCCGGGATGGCAAGAGAAAAGCCCGACCTGCTCAGTGATTGCGAGATAATAATTTCAGGCTGGGGCGGTCCTTGTATTGACAAGTGTTTTTTGCAGAAAGCTCCAAGGCTTGAAGCTGTATTTTATGGTGCAGGTTCAATCAGGGGGATAGTTACACCTGATTTCTGGGATTTTGGAATAATTATCACGAGTTCCTGGGCTGCGAATGCAATTCCGGTAGCGGAATATACATTTGCGCAGATCATTCTGTGTCTGAAAAACGCATTTGCCCTGAATAAAATCTATTGCAATGATTTTATCCCTTCAGAAGGTTCATTCAAACAATCCTTTCAAAGACACACCGGGTATTTTGAAGAGGGTAAAATGCTGCATGGTGCATATGGAACGACTGTAGGAATAATATCACTTGGCATGATAGGAAGGATGGTATGCGAAAGACTCAGCAGCCTCGACGTAAGGATAGTCGCATATGACCCATATGCGGATAGGGACTATGCAAAAAGCAAGGGGATTGAATTGCTTTCGCTTGAGGATTTATTCAAATTTTGCCATGTGATATCCTTGCATGCGCCATGGCTGCCTGCTACAGAGAAAATGATCAATAAGGAGCACTTTCAATCAATGATGCCCGGCGCTGCTTTCATAAATACGGCAAGAGGCGCAATTGTGGACGAGGCGGCCATGATAGAGGTGCTTTTGGAAAGACAAGACCTGACGGCCGTGCTTGATGTCACGCATCCCGAACCGCCCGGGGCCGGATCAAAACTTTATTCGCTTGAAAATGTTTTTCTGACTCCCCACATAGCAGGTTCAGTCGATGATGAATGCCGGCGCATGGGGAAATATACAGTAGATGAATTGGAAAGATATATCAATGGCGAAAAACTCAAATATAGAATAACAAAAGATCAGTTTCAAAATATGGCATAAGAGACAGTTTTCAATCTGAATGGGGAAACTTAAGGGGGACAGGTCTGCGCAGCAAGGGCTAGGAAGTGGGGACAGGTCTGGTCATAGGTCTGAATGGGGACAGGTTTCATTTTGCAGGACTCAATTTGGTTTAGGTTGCAGGATAGGCCTGCAATATGTATAATTTGTTTTAGCAATCAAGCCGCGGCAAGCAGCTGACGACAGGAGATTATATGAAGCCAAGGGAAATTATCAGAAGAGTAATAGAGTTTGACAATCCGCCCAGAATAGGTTATGACCTTAAATACGATCATTATACGGACTTCAGGGGACTTGACATGAGACGGAATAAGAGGCCTGAGCTTGAATGGCAGAAACCTTCATTTTTTGAGGATAAATTCCCAAAATACAAGAATTTCAATGGTTTTCTTCATCTTGATGATTTTGGGAACCTTTGGGGAAAGATGTCGCATGACCTTACCGGAGGCGGGGAGGTCCTTGAAGGAGTTTTAAAAAATTGGGATGATATAGAGGATATCAAGATGCCGGATTGGGATAATCCGGAGAGATATGCTCATCTTCCTGAATTAAAGAAAGCACAGGAGGATTACTGGCAGGTCGGCTGGCTCGGAGGTTTTCCATTTTCAATAATGAGATATATGAGAAAGCTGGAGAATTTTCTGATGGACATAATTATCGAAAAAGAGAATGTCTGGATTCTGAACGAAAAAGTTGTAAAAATGCTTCTTGGGATGATAGACAATTACGGTAAAGTCGGGGCTGACTGCATATTCTTCTGCGAAGACTGGGGGCTTCAGGACAGGTTGATGATTCATCCCGATCTATGGAGGGAAATGTTCAAGCCTTCATTCAAAGTGCTTTGCGACAGGGCAAAGGAATATAATATGAAAGTTTTCATGCATTCATGCGGATATATTTATGAGATACTTGAAGACTTGATAGAAGTAGGAATAGAAGTATTCCAGTTCGATCAGCCGTCCCTGATGGGAATGGAAAGGGTAGCTGCCATATTTGATAAAAGGGCGACGCTTTTTGCTGAAACAGACATACAGAAGGTGCTTCCTACCGGCGATCAGAAACTTATAGAGGAAACAACGGAAAGAATGGTCAGGCTCTTCCATAAAAACGGCGGATTCATTGCCAGGGATTATGGGGATTACAGGACCATACAAGTAAAACAGGAATGGGCTCAGTGGATGAGGGATAAATTTTACGAAATAGGGGGAGCTCCGGAAGAGCTGTAATTTATGGCTTTTGATTTTAAAAAAATCAAATCGGGGTTCAAGGAAGTTCTTGAAAAATGCATCAATGGCATCAAGGACTTTATAAACTATGTTAAGGTGAAGATAGAAATGAATAAACAAAAGAAAAAAGCATCAATTTCAAAGAAGCCTTCTGGAAAAAGAACTACTGCCAGAAAAGCATATGCGGAATCTCAAAAGAGGGAAGCTCATGAGAAAGAAAAAAAAAGCGTTTCCAAAACCACAAGGACAGTCAAACTAAGAAAAAGCAATATGCGCCTTATAGGCGGCAGAATTTTTTGGCTGGCCTTTTTAGTATCGCTTGTCATCCTCGGTATATTCTGCTACAGGCTTACAAATGATTTCATCATTGACCGCAACAAAACGAATATACCTGAGCTTATCGGAGCCCTTGATGAAACAAACAGCTTTCAAATCAATATACCGAGGGGTTCACGGACAAGTGACATAGCTGATATTCTTATAGAAAATGGGATTATAAGTGATAAAAAGATCATGGGGTATACTTATTTCGAACTTTATTCGAAACTGATGGGCAATGACGGAGGATATAAATCCGGAAACCATTGGATAAATTCAAGCATCGAATATGACAATCCTGTCGGTTACGATATGCTTGTTTTTATTTTTTCACAGAATCCAATACCGAATCCAACTGCCACGATATTCTTTGCCGAAGGTCTGACATTCAACCAGACCATGAAAAAATTCCTGGACAATGAATTTTTTGATGCGGTAAGATTCAAGGATGTCAGCAATAATTATGATTTCGGTTACTCGTTCATTGACGGAATCCCGCAAAACAATCGTTACAACAGGCTTGAAGGCTATCTTTTCCCCGATACTTATATTTTCGACAAGACAAAACCGGAAGAAGAAGCAATAGACAAGATGCTGCGTAATTTCGAGGTTAAGTTCAAAGATATTTATATTGAACGACTTGAAGTAATAGGCAGGACTATGGATGAGATAATAATAATTGCGTCGCTTATTGAAAAAGAAGCACAGATTGACACTGAGAGGGAAATAATCGCGGGTGTCATATACAACAGGCTTAATACAACTGATGCATCCTTGAACTATCTGCAGATTGATGCCACGATACAATACTATTTCCTAAATGAAACAGGCAGCGTCAAGGAGCCTTTACTTACGGAGGATACGCTGATTTCCAGTCCTTACAATACATACAAATTCCCGGGGCTTCCACCGGGGCCAATCTGTAATCCGGGTGAAAATTCCATAATAGCAGCACTGTATCCTGAAACACATAATTATTATTATTATGGATCACGGACACGGAGGCACTGGTTGCAGTGGTGAGCGTACTCCCTATCTTAAAGATGAAGGTTGCATTGGCGTCGCCTTCGGCATCCAAAGAAAGTGGCCCTGATAGTTGGGCGGCATCGCTAAAGACAAGCACCATCTGCGTCTGGAGATGGTCGTACCACCGAGCCGTGACCAGCTCATTCCCTGGCTCAAGCAGGGCAAAGGCGTTGGCTGCGTGCCGCTCTACCATCTGATGGAGGATGCGGCCACCGCCGAGATCGCCCGCGCCCAGGTATGGCAATGGGTGCATCACCCCGAAGGTGTTCTGGAGGACGGTCGCAAGGTGACCCTGGAGCTGGTGCGTCGGATTATGGATGA
>JAWOIG010000117.1:0-5409 GCA_046484775.1 Clostridia bacterium
ATAAGCCAGTTCACATTATACGGCGATTGTAGAAAAGGCAATCGACCAAGCTATACGGATTCAGCAAAATCAGAGACTGCCCTGGAATTATACGACGGATTTGTGGATTATATGAAGCGCAGCAGCAATTTGAGGGTTGAGACCGGTGTTTTTCAGGCGGACATGATGGTAACCATTAAAAATGACGGCCCTGTAACCTTGATACTGGACAGCAGATAAGGATTATTTTATATGACGGAAGTAAAGAAATTCGAAAGCAGAATGCTTGGAGCAAACACTTATATTATTTTCAAAGGAAAACAAGCGGTTATAATCGATCCATGCAGTATGATTTCCAAAATAATCGGTTTCATGGAGGAAAATTCGCTCGAACCCACAGTAATGCTGCTGACTCATGCCCACATAGACCACATGCTTTATGTTGATGAATATAGAGGTGCTTTCGGCATAGAGGCTGCTGTTCATGAAGCGGATTATGAATCATTTTCAGACCCTTACAGGAATGGAGCAAGGCTTTTTGGAATGAATAAAAGCTTCCGCGATGCCGACATCAAGCTTAAAGGCGGAGAAGTTATACAGCTGGGCGATGAAACTTTATCCATTATCTCAACTCCCGGACATACGCCTGGAAGCATATGCATATATACCCCGGGCATCGTTTTTACGGGGGATACGCTTTTCCATATGTCTGTCGGGAGAACAGACCTTGGCGATGGAAACCAATCGGATTTAATGTTTTCACTGCAGCATAAACTAATGAACCTTCCGGGGGATACAACGGTTTATCCCGGACACGGAACAAAATCGACGATTGAATATGAGCAAAGGAACAACCCATATATTCAGGAACTTGTGAACAACGATTTCAATAAGACTTTTTCGAGTTATTAGTATACCTTATTTACTATTTTTTGGTTGTTTTAAGAAATATATTAAAGTATAATAAATATATACAAAAGAAAAAATGCGGGAGTTACTGATGAAGAAAATCTTTTTTGCAATAATCGTTATATGTTTTTTATTCATTTGCCAGAATGTTTCCGCAGAAACATTCTTTTCTGAAATTTCCGGCGAAAAGCTTATTTTAACTGTTAAATCCGACTCAGGGACTACAGAGGTCCGCTCAGTGCCGATCATTGATTATAACGGAATCAAATACATAGGCATCCGTAAAATGTCCGAAAGCTGCGGAGCTGTTTCGCTTGAATGGGACGGAACAACGAAAAGCATCAGCGCATCAATTGCCGGCCGTTCCATTTTATTCACATCAGGTTCGGCTTCAATTTATGTCAATGGAACGATTCATGAATTTGATAATAATGTAATTATAATAGATGGGTCATCTTTTGCTCCGCTTGAAGCGCGTTGGGTATTCACTGCCGAAACAGGTTATGCGGCAAGCCAACCAGCTGTATCCGAAAATTCATCATCAATTATTAGTTTCGGCACATTGTCCCTTGAAAAAGGAGACGGGTCTGACAGGATCCGGCTGTCGGTTCCCAGGGATCATGTCGTTTCTGATTTTGCCCTGATAAATCCGGACAGGCTTGTAATTGACGCCAAGGGTATGAAAATTGAGGGCAATATACCATTGGGCGAGACTTTCGGTGGGATACGGCATTTTACAGACCCGTCAGGGATAACGAGAATTGTCTTTGAATTGAATGATAATTATGAATACAGCATTCATAGCGATAACGGTCAAACGGTAATTGATATATCATCCGACGGCGTTTTCAGGGGTGTGAATGAAATAATTGAATACGGAAATAACAGCGTAATAATAAAAACCGGAAATTATACCGGTTACAAAATAAGCCGCTATTCGGACCCGTTCACCCTTGAAGTCTTTCTACCCGTAAAACTTATGGGATCAAATCCCGGCATTCCATCGGAAGGAAATCTAATAACGGGAGTAAAGGCATCCCTTGTTGCCGAAGGAACCGTTTTAAGAATAGAAATGTCTGGCCAGAACACTTTCGAACTTGAAAAACTGCCGGAGGCATTCATAATCGGCATATATGAGCCGGTTGTAAAAAATCTTGTGTATCACAATTCCAATGAAGGGCATTATCTTGAGATTAAAGGAATTGCCGGTTCGGGAAACAATGCGATAAGCAAATCTTCCGATGGCAGAATAATTGAAGCAAGGATATTCGACCCGGACTATACGATTACACAAGGGCAGGTATATGTAAATGACAAAACGGTGAAAAATATCTTTGCATCACGGGACGGCGAATATGCGCTGGTCAGAATTGAAACCGAAAAACCGTTGAATCCGGCTCTTAAGGCCTCTGAGGAAACCCTGAGGATCTATTTGAATGAAAGCGATTATTCGGATAAGCTAGTAGTCATTTCAGCCGGTCATGGAGGAATTGACCCCGGTGCCGTGGCAGGGAAAATCCATGAATCTGATATTAATCTTGCGATTGCATTCAAGATACAGGCGGAACTGGAAAAAAACGGGATCAAAACCCATATGATAAGAACGGATGATACTTTTGTCGGCATAGAAGAAAGGGCGCGTATCGCCAATTCACTTAAAGCCGACCTATTTATCTCGATACATTGCAATACATTTGATGAGCCTTCATTCGACGGCCTCATGACGCTGGTGCACTCGGGACAACTGAATTATAAAAAACCGAATGGATTTACCGCGGGAACAATAGTTCATGCAAGATTGATCGAATACACAAATGCCGTCGACAGAGGCGTCAGGCTCAGGGATAAAATCGTAGTTCTGAAGAATACTAACATGCCGGCGGTTGAAATAGAAGCCGGATTTTTGACAAATCCGGCTGAATTGGTTAAATTATTAGATGACTCTTATCAATGGAAAATCGCAGCCGGAGCCGCGGCAGGCATAAGCGAAGTTCTTGATCTGATGTCGGATTAAACTATACAGGCGGTTGACTTTGGCCAGGACAAGAAACTTCGGTAAGATTTCATTGATATTGATTATAATTGCTGTTGTGATCGGAGCATCAGTTTTTGCATTATCCTATCTGATACGTCAGATTTCTTCCGGATCAAACCAAACTGATGAAGGCAATAACTCTGAATATAATTCAGATGTACCTGGAAACCGGGAAAACAATGATGATGTAAAAACCTTGCCCGAAGACGTTGATTCGATCATTGAATTCAACGGAGATTTTCTATCGGTGATAAATCCCGGGAAGGATTACAGATATTCCGTCAAAACCGGAAAGTATACGTTCGAAATGATGCTCGGTAAAAGATCAACCGATGAAATAGGTATCTTCAGCGTACAGGGAGGAATCTTTTTCGAATCCTATGAAATAAGCGAAGAAAACGAAGGGGTGTTCATAACCGCATCATCCGCCGTTCCTTTTACAATTGTTGAAACAATTGTTTCGGACACGCTTAACTTGCATTTTGTTCCACAAAAGAACTTGAACAAGCTTGTTTACAGGAATGATATGGATCGCGTTCATCTATATATTGACAAAGGCGTCCTCACAAACAAGTCTGACAGCGAGATCAGACATTACAGTGAGGAATACGACGAAAGCACAAATATCGGGACCATACTGATTGACAGGAAATATCTGCCCCCACTGCATGATGAAAGACTGGTGTTCAACGATGGCATTATCGCTTATATAGATATCCTGAATATTGATGGATATATTCAGTTAAAGTTTGCCCTTGACGATGAATCCGTCATAATATATCCGAATACCAGGGACCATGACGCTGTCTTTACTTTCATCAAACCCAATACGGAGGGATTGCTTATAGTCCTGGACCCCGGCCATGGAGGGATAGACGGAGGAGCGGTTTCGGCGGACGGCACCATAATAGAAAAAGACATAGTGATTTCAATAGGGAAAATGCTTGAGTTCAATTTGATTGAATCAGGCTTCAAAGTTTACAATCTGCGCGAGGAGGATGCTTTCCTTGGGCTAAAGGAGAGGACTGATATTGCAAATCTACTGGAGGCGGATGCCATTATAAGCATACACATCAATTCTTATATAGATCCGAAGGTAAGCGGAACGGTTACCTTATACAAAGAGTCATATGAACTGGCGAACCTGATTCAGAGGGAAGTTGTCGGAAGGATATACAGCGCAAACATGGGTGCGGTTCAAAAGATGGATCTTTCAATATTGAACAGGGCGATGATGGAGTCCGTTATAATTGAAACCGGGTTTGTGACCAATGTCATGGAAGCTGCAAAACTTGCCGACCCAGAGTATCAGATTTTGATAGCCGATGGCATAGCCGCAGGCATAAATTTATTTTATGACGTTGGAGGCGAATAAAGGATGGATGAAAAGGGATTAAGGAAAGTCAAAATAACCAGGAACTACATTAAATATCCCGAGGGTTCTGTACTTGTCGAATTCGGCGATACGAAGGTGCTGTGCAACGCAAGCATAGAGGAAAGGGTTCCGCCATTTCTGGAAAATACAGGCAGGGGATGGGTGACCGCGGAATATTCAATGTTGCCAAGGTCAACTCTGACAAGAAACAGGCGAGATATAGACAAATTGAAGCAAAGTGCAAGGTCCGTTGAAATTCAAAGGCTGATAGGCCGATCCTTGAGAGCGGTCGTCAATACAAAAAAGCTCGGTGAGAGAACCATAACCATAGATTGCGATGTGCTGCAGGCGGACGGCGGCACGAGAACCGCATCAGTTACAGGCGGATTCATAGCGCTTTACGACGCATGTCTGCACTTGATCAGAAATGGACTTCTGGAAGAATTCCCCATTCATTGCATGGTTGCCGGCGTGAGCGTCGGATTGCTGGGCGGCAACGTCGTCACAGATCTGTGCTACAGCCAGGATTCAGCCGCAGATGTCGATATGAATGTTGTAATGACAAGCAGAAATGAATATGTCGAGGTTCAGGGAACCGGTGAAAAAAGCACCTTCAATGAAATTCAGTTGAAATCATTGCTTGGGAGTGCATCCTCTGCAATCAGAAGACTCCATAAAATCCAGCGGAAATGCCTGGGGGAGGATTATTCATATATTGAAAACAATACTTGCTGCAAGCAATAATAAAGATAAGATTCGGGAAATCAAGCAGATTTTGACAAACACCGGATTTGAGGTCATATCACTTGAGGATGCCGGAATCGAAATCGATCCCGATGAAAGCGGCGGAACATTTGCAGAAAACGCATTGATCAAGGCAAGGGCTGCATATGATGTGATGAAAACATATGTGATTGCAGATGATACCGGCCTTTCCGTCGAGGCATTGAACGGAAATCCGGGGGTTAATTCAAGGCGTTATGCAGGTCCCGGGGCATCGTATGCGGATAACAACCGGCATCTGATTGAAAATCTTGAGAAAAGCGGAAGCAAAAATTTCAATGCAAGCTTCATTTGCGTTATTTCTCTCATTGAACCTGACGGAAATGAA
>JAWOIG010000182.1:0-7845 GCA_046484775.1 Clostridia bacterium
ATTCGACGGAAAAACCGACTATTTTTTATAAATTTCTTCACGGAAAAAACGGGAGGGATGCCTATGCATTTTTCCCGTTTTTTCCATTCTCGTACCTTTTCCAAAATTATCAAACAGTTGCCTTGGGCAATTGTTTGAAAAATCGGGACAGCTGAATGACTCAGTAAGCTGGTAAGCTTTGATTCAGCTGTTTATCGGTTGAGCGTATCAGCGATGATTTTTGAATCTAGTATTCAAGCTGCAGCGGACCGGGGGATTCGACCATGAATTCCAGCATGCATGGGGTTTTGCCTGTCAGTTGTATGGAGCGCGGATCGGGCTGGCATGTTCCGAAATATGCAATATACTTCCCGGGACTGACTATGCGCCGGCCGTTTTCATCAATCTGCGACATCTGCGCAGGCGATATTTTAAGGGCAGCCTTTGATTTTTCGCCTTTTTTAAGATATATGGGTTTAAAGTATTTCAACTCGTGTATTGGCATTGAGACGCTGCGGGCGGGAGTCTTCATATACATCTGGATTATATCCCGGGCGTCAAAGCTTCCCGTATTTTCTATTTCCAGGACAACTTCAAGGGATTCACCAGCATTTATGGTTGTTTTGCCGGCTTCAAATAGGTTTATGGAAAAATCCGAATAGCCAAGGCCATAGCCAAACGGATACAGCGGGCTTGCTCCCGGATACCTGTAGGTGCGGTCCTTCATCTCGTAATCCTCAAAAGGCGGGAGCTGTTCATCGGATTCATAGAATGTAACCGGAAGTTTCCCGGAGGGACTGAAATGCCCGAAAAGCATTTGCGCGACGGCCCGGCCTCCAAGGGCGCCGGGATACCATGCCTGAACGACCGCGCCGCATTTTTTATCGGCGTTCCTCAGGTCAACGGCGCTTCCGCTCAGGTTGACCATGACAAGCGGCCGTCCTGTCTCATAAAGGGCGTCGATCAGGCGGTCCTGGAATCCGGGCAGGGACAGGCTCTCGCGGTCCCCTCCGCCGAATTCGGGATAACGCGGATCGGCTTCCTCTCCTTCAATCTGTGAATTCAGCCCTGTGACGATTATCACCGCCTCGGCGGCCAGGGCGCATGATACGGCTTCCGATATCAATGAGGTTTCGTCCTCGCGAAGTTCCGTAGCGCATATATGGCATCCCTTGGAATACATTATGCGCGCATCGGGCAGCATTTCCCTGATGCCCTCAAGCACGGTGACGGTTTCGGAAGGAATTCCATTATAGTTCGCCAGAAGGACGCCCCTGTCGTCGGCATTGGGTCCGACGACGGCTATGGTGCGGATATCCTGTGAAAAAGGAAGGACTCCGTCATTCCTTAGCAGCACAATTGTCTTTTCAGCGGCGGCGACAGCCTTCGCCCGGTGTTCCCCGCAGTCGTTGATGGAATAAGGAATCTGCGCATAGAGGACTTTTCCGGGGGGATCGAACATGCCCAGGCGCAATCGGGCCTCGAAAAGCCGCGTCACGGCCGTATCTATTTCATCTTCCGATATAAGTCCTTTTTCAAAGGCTGCCCTTAATGATGCGTAGGTCCGGCCGCAATTCAGGTCGCAACCGCTTTTCACTGCCATAGCAGCCGATTCCTCGGGGGAATCGGTCAGGCCGTGGTGAAGGTGAAGGTCGCAAATCGCATGACAGTCCGATACGACATATCCGCAAAAGCCCCATTCTTCACGCAATATTTTCTGCAAAAGTGTCGGGCTCGCGCAGCAGGCCTCGGAATTGGTGCGGTTGTACGCCCCCATTACCGACCATGCGCCGCCCTCGACGACGCAGTCCCTGAAGGCGGGAAGATATGTTTCATACAAGTCCTTTGCCGATACCTCGGCGTTGAACGAATGCCGCAGTTTTTCAGGTCCGCTGTGAACCGCATAGTGCTTTGCGGTGGCAATTGTCTTCAAATATTTGTCGTCGCCGCCCTGCATGCCTTTGATGAATGCCGTCCCCAGCCTTCCCGTCAGATATGGATCCTCCCCGTAAGTCTCGTGGCCGCGTCCCCACCGGGGATCGCGGAATATGTTTATATTGGGACTCCATATTGTCAGGCCCTTGTATATCCCGGTATCACCCTGCCTCAGATACTCATGGTGCTTGGCGCGGACCTCATCCGATATTATGCATGCCGTCTCATAAACCAGGTCTTCATCGAACGCGGCGGCCATTCCGATCGACTGCGGGAAAACTGTTGCGGTTCCGGCTCGGGCAACACCGTGCAAAGCCTCGTTCCACCATGTGTAGGAAGGTATCCCGAGCCGGGGGATTGCCGGGGAGAAGTGCAGCATCTGCGAAATCTTCTCATCTACCGTGAGCAGACGCACGAGTTCCCGCGCGCGCTCGCCGAAATCCAGTGAAAGATCCATGAATCTGTGTTCCATAAAAGCCCCCGTTGAAATTTATATCAATACTTTATCATATTGCGGCATGGAGGACACAATGTGTTTTAGGAATGTGAGGCAACGCACGATCTATTTAGGGACAGCGAAACAACACGGGATTTTCAATATTCAGCTCCTGCGGCAGCCGGATGGACTGAAAACATTCAATACATAAGGGTTTTCTGTACATCTCCCTAATTATTAACAATTTATGAATTTTGCCCGGGCGACTGCATATACGTTATAAATAATGCTATAATCATGCATAGTTGAAAAAGGGAGCCGGGGCTGACGATGAAACTGAAAATTCTATTTATAACCATATTGGCCTCCGTTATGGCTTTTGCCTCGGGATGCGGACTTCTGCCCGAAGAGGACGAGAAGCTTTCGCCTCCCATCAAGGAGCCAAGGGAGATACAATATAAAACACAAACGGTATTCTACAGCGACATCAGCAAGCAGATATCGCTTTTCGCGCAGTGGAGTCCTTCTGCCAGGGTTCCTTATTCGTTCACGGAATACAATGCGCCGTTTCTTGAATATAGAGTCAGCATAGGCGACCAGGTCAAGCCCGGGGACATACTCGCCGTGCTTGACATAGGCGACATTGACAAGGAACTCAGGGATATTGAAATATCATACCAGCGGCAGAAGCTTTCCTATGAACGTGCGCTCGAAAGATATAATGCGGGTATTGCAAGCTGGTACGACCTGAGGCTTGCAGAACTGGATTTCGAGGATGTGACCAACAAATACAACGACCTTAAGAAGGAAAAAGCTGATTCCATGTTAGTTTCGGACATTGAGGGCACCGTCCTGGTCATGATGGATTTTAAAAAGGGCGACCAGGTGCGCACCGGAAGCAATCTGATCACCCTTGTCGAGAACGACGATATAGTGCTTATGGCTACATCATCATTGCTGAAGAACAGTGATATAGGAGTAGGGTCTGAGGCCATAATCGAATACGATGGCAAAACCATGAAGGCGACGATTTCGCGCCTTGAGGGTACGAAGGTCGAACTGCAGCCGGAGTTCATGCTTGATGAATGGAAGCTTGGAAGCACGGTCAAGGCGATGATACCCCTCGACAGTGCCAAGGGCGTCCTTGTAGTCGACAGGACTGCGGTGACATACGTTGGCGGAAGAAATTACGTCAGGGTTCTGGTCGACGGAGTGGCCATTGAGAAAAGCATTACCACGGGCATAAGCAGCGGAAGATATATAGAAGTGGTTTCAGGTCTTGCTGAAGGCGATGTTGTTATTATAAATTAGGCGGGAGATATTGAATTGCTGAAACTTATCCTCAGAAAAATGATAAAGAACAAGTGGCTCGTTCTCAGCCTCATCATCGGCTGTCTGCTCGCCGTGTCCGTCATAGGAGCGATCCCGATGTACTCCGACGGCATACTCCAGCGCATGCTTATCAAGGATTTCGAGCGCGAGCAGGAAGAAAGCAGGAGTTATCCGGCATTCGGCATATTCGAAACCAATTTCTCCAACATGAGCAACCCGGGGGACAAGATCACCCTTTATAACTACTACGATACAAATGTAATGCAGAGGATGGCCCGGGAAATACCGATGGATATTCTGGTCGGGTACAGGTCGCTTGAGACCCCCAACAGGATGTTCCTGGATGCAAGGGAATGGGAGAAGCTTTATCAGGAGATCCTTGACAAAAAGACATTCAAATCGGTCAGCACCGGTAAGGCGAATGTGTATGCGGTCGACAAGCTCCCTGAGATGGTCGACATAGTGCAAGGAGGGATGTACTCGCCCGGAACAATGGAAGCCGAGACCGAGGGCTTCAGCGGAGAGGTATATGAGGCCGTTGTTTCAGCCGAGGCAATGCAAAGAAACAGGTATTCCCTTGGCGGGATATATACGATGACTCTTAACAAGGATGAAGAAGAGTATATCCTGAACTACAGGGTTGTCGGCGTGGTGACCGTCAAAAAGGACATGTCCCCGTACTTTTTGATGGATTACTACGGCGTATTTTTCGACTACGACACTTATCTGAACGGAATACTCAACGAGCGCGGTATGTCGCTTACATCCGGTGAATGGTATTTCGCCTATGATTACTATCAGCTCAAGATGAAGGATTCCCGGAGCATACTTGATTCGCTTGATGAAAACTTTGAATGGATTTCGGAAAACTACGGCAGGCTCCGGCAGACTCTTTCATTCGAGGCAACCCTCGTGGATTACCTTGCGAGGGCGGCCAAGCTTTCGGGACTGCTCCTGCTGCTGGTCATTCCCGTAATCCTTATGATAGGATTCTATGTTTCCATGATCGCCCAGCTTATCATGGAACAGGAAAAAAATGAAATCGCCATGCTTGAGAGCCGTGGTGCCAGCCGAAGGCAGATATTCGGCATCTATCTTGGCGAGAGCGTGATAATAGGTACGATCGCCTATATTTTCGGGATTGGCGGAGCGTATTTCATGACACGGCTGATAGGAGCATCGAACGGTTTCATGGAATTTGTCAACAGGAGCGCGATGGAAACGGGCATAGGCCTGAAAACACTGCTATACGGCGCCGCCTGTTCCTTGCTGTTCATTCTGATGATGCTTGTGCCCGCATACAAAGCGTCCAAGTTCACTATCGTGGAATTCAAGCAGGGAAAGGCAGTATTTGACAAGAAACCCTTCTGGCAGAAATTTTACCTTGACCTTGTTCTTCTTGCAGTCGCTTCATACGCGCTGTTCAATTACAATAAATTCAAGGATTTCATAAGCTTCACGGGTGAAGGACAGGTGGACTTCCTGGTTTTCTTCGCGGTGACATTCTTCATCCTGGGCGTAAGCCTGGTATTCATGAGGATCTATCCCTATATCATTGACGGCATCTTCAGGATTGGAAAGAGAATCTGGACGCCTTCCATGTATGCGGCCTTCACATATGTCGCAAGGGGCGGGAACATGCGCCAGTTCATCATGATTTTCCTTATCCTCGCACTCGGTGTTGGAATTTTCAATGCCAACAGCGCAAGGACAATCAATGAAAACACAACAGACATGATACGGTATGATAAGGGCCCGGAAGTAATACTGAATCTCGGGGAGATCGGAATCGGCGGCAACGACGAGCTGATCGATGTTTCGGATCCCACGCGCAAGGCGGCTGATTACGAAAAGATCAGCGAATTCGAAGGACTGGCTGCCATAACCAAGGTCTCCACGCTTTCCGCGGATGTAGGCGCATACGGCAGAAAGAGCAAGCGGGAACAGGATGTCAAGCTGATGGCGCTGACACCCGAGGAATTCGGAAATGTAATATGGTACAGGGATGACCTCTATCAATACCATATAAACCACTATCTGAATCTGCTTGCAAGGTATCCCGAGGGCGTCATAATAACGGGTGCACTTGCAGAAAAGCTTGATGTGGTTCCGGGGGATATGATTAATGTCACGATTGCTGCAAAGGACATATATATGCCGTTGCTGGCAACCGTCGATTATTGGCCCAGCTACAACAGGTTCGTAAACATTGATGATAACGGCGGTGGTGTTGAACAGGAATTGTGCGTGATGCATTTCGACATGCTGAGGGCGTCGATCGGCGACTTCAGCAGCTCGGTCTGGCTTTCGAAAAAAGACGGCGTACTCGACAGTGAACTGAACAACTTCCTTGCGGGCGCCGATGTTTCGCTTCTGAATGCGATATATACCGATTACGAGGTTTCCGAAGCAAAGAAAGATCCGATGCTGCACGGAATGAACGGTATTCTGACGCTGGACTTTCTTGTGACGATGATGATATGCGGCGCAGGCTTCATTATATTCTGGATTCTTTCAATCAGGCAGAGGGTGCTTCAGTTCGGAATCTTCAGGGCGATGGGACTGAAGAAACGGGAGCTCATATCGATCATAATATGGGAGCAGATACTTATATCGGCGGTTGCCATATTGATGGGAATACTGATCGGAGGCCTTACCAGCGAGCTGTTCGTGCCGCTGTTCCAGATTGTCGATACGGCAAGCGAAAGGGTGATTCCTTTCATAACGGCTTACCAAAGGCAGGATTACATTAGGATTTACGCGATAGTGGTCTTCATGATTGCCGTGGGGGTAAGCGCCATAGCACGCTTCACGACCCGCATCAAGATGGACCAGGCGGTCAAGCTCGGGGAAGATTGATGGAGGAACCAATGACGATTTTTACAACCAGGGACATATGCAGGGACTTCAGGCAAGGCCCGCAGACGGTACACGCCCTGAGGAATATCAATATAAATATCGAGAAGGAAAAGCTCACCATATTCAAAGGCAGGTCGGGGTCCGGAAAAACAACGCTCATGAATATAATGGGCGGCCTGGACAGACCGACATCCGGCAAGGTTTTATTTGACGGCAAGGATATAACGGCCATGTATGATTATGAACGCGACGGGCTGAGAAGAACGGAAATAGGTTTTGTATTCCAGTCCATAGCCCTTATATCGGTCATGAATGCCTATGAGAATGTGGAGTTCGGGCTTCGTGTTGCGGGCAAGGAAACAAAGAACTGGTCGGAGCAGGTCAGGAAGAGCCTGGATCTGGTGGGACTTTCAAAAAGGATGCACCACAAGCCCCATCAGCTTTCCGGCGGGGAACAGCAAAGGGTGGCCATTGCACGGGCGATAGTCCACAGGCCCAGGATTGTCTTTGCCGACGAACCCACGGCCGAGCTCGATACCCATCTGGGACTGCAGGTCGTCAAGCTGTTCAAGCAATTGGTCAGCGAGGAAGGCATTACCGTCATAATGACCACCCATGATCCAAGCATGAATGAAATCGCGGACCATGTCATATCATTGGAGGATGGCGAGGTAGTGGATGAAACTTAAGGATACGGCCATGAAGAAAAAAAGCATACACGCAGGTGAATATGGCGGCGAAGATCTTGATTATGATCCTTCGAATGTCATCACGTGCGAGAACCTCGTGAAAATATACAAGACCAAGGACACTGAAGTCGTGGCGCTCCAGGGGCTCGACCTCGATATAAAGTTCGGCGAAATGATGGCGATAATCGGCAACAGCGGAAGCGGGAAATCCACCCTTCTGAATATGATCGGCGGACTTGACAGGCCTTCGGCCGGAAAGCTTATCGTCAACGGAACCGACCTGCTGCGAATCAAGCATGGTGCAATAACTACATACAAGAAGAACACAGTGGGATTCGTATGGCAGAACAACGCAAGAAATTTGATACCATATCTTTCAGCCAGGCAGAACGTGGAGCTTCCAATGATAATAGCGGGAAGGAAGAACCACAGGAAGCGGGCAGCGGATCTGCTCAGGATAGTGGGACTTGACGAAAGGATGAACAGCCGCCTCAGGGAGCTTTCGGGGGGCGAACAGCAAAGGGTTGCGATAGCCATCGCAATGGCCAATGAACCCAGCATACTGCCCGGGTTAGGGTTGTTGTCGACATCGAAGTGCCAGGCCGCGGCATTCCA
>JAWOIG010000188.1:0-11407 GCA_046484775.1 Clostridia bacterium
TCTGCACGTGGCCAGCGCACCGCTTGTCCGATCGTCCTACCTCGCCCATGATGCTTATAATCGTACCGCAGAAAAGCAAGGATAAAAGTCGAGGAACGATTATGTCGGATGAACGTTAAATGCAGTGGTTGCAGTATTTGACGACAGCATCGTACCACAGCGAAGCGGGGAACGATGCGACAGTCAAATCCGCAGCAACAACCGAAGGACGTTCCGACACCTTGGCACCGCAGAAAAGCAAGGATAAAAGTCGAGGAACGGTACCGCAGAAAAGCAAGGATAAAAGTCGAGGAACGATACCGCAGAAAAGCAAGGATAAAAGTCGAGGAACCGTACCGCAGAAAAGCAAGGATAAAAGTCGAGGAACGATACCGCAGAAAAGCAAGGATAAAAGTCGAGGAACGATGCCGCAGAAAAGCAGGGATATGAAGCCGAGGAAAGGTTAAGCTCTTCAACGTATAATTATATGAGGAAATAACTGCGGATTCATATAAAAACACCCGGGCACGTTGACTATTGACAAGAATGTGCGGCAGGTGTAGACTTATTAAGCTGTCGAAAGGGCAAAATGTTGTAAAAAAAGTGAAAAATAACACTTGCATTTTACTTTTTGCTGGTTTATAATGACTTTTGCTGTGACAAGGCATACGAAGATTCCGGAGATTGCTGCCGTATGAAAGGCAGGTCACTTCGGAGGAGAATGTCCGGTTCAAGAAAGCGGGCGACAAGTCACTGTACGAGATGTAATTTTTACACCCGGCATGACCGGGTTTAAAATACGACATCAAGGAAACACCCGGCAAAGTGTACAGGAATCTTGTTGGTAAAGAATTAAGGAGGAAACAAATGGCAGGCAAACAGAAAATCAGAATCAGACTTAAGGCTTATGACCATCAGCTCATTGACCAATCCGCCAACAAAATAGTTGAGACGGCAAAAAGGTCCGGGGCAAAGATTTCAGGGCCGGTTCCACTTCCGACAAGGAAGGAAATCGTTACTATACTGAGGGCTCCCCATAAGTACAAGGATGCCCGCGAGCAGTTCGAGATGAGAACGCACAAGAGGTTGATTGATATCCTTCAGCCAACGCCCAAGACCATAGACGCATTGATGCGGCTTGATCTGCCGGCCGGCGTGGATATTGAAATCAAGCTTTAGCAGATAGGTCATGTTCGCTCACGCGAACCAATAACCAAGGAGGTACTGGAAGGTGAAGAAATTCATACTTGGCAAAAAAATAGGCATGACGCAGGTATTTACCGAAGAAGGTTTGTCAATACCCGTCACAGCCGTTCAGGCCGGCCCCGTTTCCGTCGTGCAGATCAAGACAAATGAGCAGGACGGATATTGCGCTGTAAAGGTCGGTTATGAGGATGTTAAGGAATCAAGGACCAACAAGCCCGACAAGGGCACGTTTACCAAAGCGGGTGTTGCTCCGAAAAAATACCTGAGGGAATTCAGGACAGAGGAAACCGAAGGGTTTGAAGTCGGAAAAGAAATCAATGTAGGCGAAATGTTTGAAGTCGGCGATGTCATAGATGTAACCGGAATTTCAAAGGGAAAAGGTTTCGCGGGAACAATAAAAAGGCATCATGTCAGCAGGGGCCGCGAGACTCATGGTTCGCATTTTCACAGAGCTCCGGGATCGATGGCGGCAGCCACTGACCCCGGCAGGGTTTTCAAAGGCAAAAAGTTGCCGGGCCACATGGGTACCGATAGAATAACGGTGCAGAACCTTGTGGTGGTAAAAGTATACAGCGATAAAAACATACTGCTGGTTAAAGGCGCGGTTCCGGGCCCTAAGGGCGGATTCCTCGTGATTAACGAAGCGGTCAAAGCATAACGGAAGGAGGAAGTGCAATGCCAAATATAGATGTTTATGATATGAATGGAAAAGTAGTGGACAACATTACTCTTGACGACAAGGTTTTCGGAATTGAGATCAATGAAACAGCAATGCACAGCGCGGTTGTTACGCATCTTTCCAATGCAAGACAAGGCACGCAGTCGGCTAAGACAAGAGGCGAGGTCCGCGGAGGCAGGAAAAGGCCGTGGAGACAAAAGGGAACCGGAAGAGCGCGTCATGGCGGAACGGTTCAGCCCCAGTGGACAGGCGGCGGAGTAGCTTTCGCACCAAAGCCCAGGAGCTATAGAAAATCGTTGAATAAAAAACTCAGGCAGCTTGCAATTAAATCGGCGCTTACATCAAAAGTTGTGGACGGCAGCATAATTGTGCTTGATAAATTGGAATTCGATGAAATCAAGACAAAGAGGGCGGTCGAGGTCTTGAAGAACCTGAATGCATCAGAATCAACCCTTGTGGTAATGCCTGCAAGCGATGAGAATGTCATCAGGTCGACGGACAACCTTCCCGGAATCAAGACAACCGTTGTAAATTCCCTTAATGTGTACGACATACTCAAATATGACAAGTTCGTCATTACGAGGGAAGCCGTGGGAAAAGTTGAGGAGGTTTACGTATAATGAAAAGAGCTGAAGATATTATTATAAGGCCATATATAACCGAAAGAAGCAGCGACGATATAGCCGGGGGGAAATATACATTCCTCGTGGATCCGTCTTCAACGAAGACCGAAGTCAGAAGCGCAGTTGAAAAACTCTTCAACGTCAAGGTCCTGAAGGTGAATACTGCGAATTACAGCGGCAAAATGAAGAGAATGGGCGTCCACCTGGGCAAACAGGCCAAATACAAGAAGGCGATAGTAAAAATCGATACGAATCCCAAGCCGGTCGTATACCTTGAAAAGAACGGCAAGGAAAAAGCTATCAACAAGAAATATAAAACCAGCATAGAAGAATTCGGCGTAGGCCAGTAAGCCTGCAGGATTTCGGAAAAAGGAGTGAAAGATAATGCCAATCAAAAAATATCGTCCTACTTCACCGGCAAGAAGGTTTATGACGGTCTCGACATTTGAAGAAGTTACCAAAACCAAGCCTGAAAAGGGATTGACATCAAAGATTACAAAAAATGCAGGCAGAAATTCCTACGGAAGAATTACTGTCAGGCATCAGGGCGGCGGAGTCGACAGAAAATACAGGATAGTTGATTTCAAGAGAGACAAGGACGGCGTTCCGGGTAAAGTCGCCGCTATAGAATACGACCCCAACAGAAGCGCTCTGATAGCATTGCTGCATTATGCCGATGGTGAAAAAAGATATATCCTGGCGCCCCATACCATTAAAGTGGGCGATGTCCTTGAGTCGGGCCCCAAGGCTGACATAAGGACGGGCAATGCCCTGCCGCTTGCGAACATGCCTGTAGGAACAATCATACACAATATAGAGCTCAAGCCCGGCAAGGGGGGGCAGATGGTCCGTTCGGCCGGAAACTCAGCGCAGCTCATGGCGAGGGAAGGCGGATTTGCACAGGTAAGGCTTCCATCAGGCGAAGTAAGAATGGTGCATGTCGAATGCAGGGCCACGATAGGCCAGGTGGGCAATATTGATTATGAGAATATATCAATAGGAAAAGCAGGAAGAAAAAGATGGATGGGCATAAGGCCGACCGTCAGGGGTTCAGTTATGAATCCGGTTGACCATCCGCATGGCGGAGGCGAGGGCAAATCACCCATCGGAAGGTCCAGCCCGGTAACGCCATGGGGCAAACCCACCCTTGGATCAAAGACAAGAAAGAAAAACAAAGCTTCCGACAAGTATATTGTCAAGAGAAGAAACAGTAAGTAAAGGAGTACTTCAGAATGAGCAGATCGGTTAAAAAGGGTCCTTACGTTTTTCCGAAACTTCTTCAAAAGATTGAGGATATGAACAGTAGGAATGAAAAGAAAGTTTTGAAGACGTGGTCCAGGACATCAACCATATTCCCGCAGATGGTGGGACATACAATAGCAGTGCACAACGGGAAGAAACACGTCCCCGTGTATATAACCGAAGACATGGTCGGGCATAAGCTCGGGGAATTCGTGCCGACCAGGACATACAGAGGCCATGGAAAAGGCGATAAAGCCACCAGCGTCAGATGACCGTAAGGCAGTGAAAGGAGATAAAAATGGCTAAGAAGAAGGAAACCGCGGCAGAGCTTCTCGAAAATCAAGCAGAAGCTAGAAAAGAATATTATAAAGCCAGAAGGAAATTCCAGAAAGCTCCCCTGCTTACCAAGAAAGAAAAGAAGGCTATGGGAATCGGAAGGGATGAAGGCAGGGCATGCGCCAAATACGTGCGTATATCCGCATCCAAGGCAAAGCTGGTATTGGACCTGATCAGGGGCAAGGGGCTTGAAGAAGCCTATGCGATTGTCAAATATACTCCCAGGGCGGCAAGCGAATATATTATGAAGCTGCTGCAATCCGCGGAAGCGAATGCCGTTAATAATTTTGAACTTGACAAGGATAAATTATTCGTGGCGGAGGCATATGCGGGGCAGGGAACAACGATGAAAAGGCTTATGGCAAATGCGCGCGGAAGCGCATCCCGGATAAGAAAAAGAACCAGCCATATAACAGTGGTTCTCAAAGAGCGGGCTTAGGTAACAAGGAGGAGATGGAATGGGACAGAAAGTTAATCCCCATGGATTAAGAGTCGGAATAATAAAAGACTGGGATACCAAATGGTATGCCAACAAGCGGGACTTCGGTAATTATCTTGTAGAAGACTATAAAGTCAGGAAATACATAAAGAAGAAGCTCTTTATCGCCGGTATTGCAAGAATTGAAATCGAAAGAGCCGCAAGCAAGATTAAACTGAATATCCATGCCGCGAAACCGGGGCTCATTATAGGCAAGGGCGGCGCAGGAATCGAACAGCTCAGGAAAGAAGTCGAGGACCTGACCGGAAAAAGCGTGCTGGTCAACATAACCGAAATAAAGAACATAGATGCCAATGCCCAGCTGGTAGCGGAAAGCATAGCCGCGCAGCTTGAAAAAAGAACATCCTTCCGAAGGGCCATGAAACAGGCCATGATGAGAGCGATGAAGGCAGGGGCCAAGGGAATAAAGACAGGATGCTCGGGCAGACTGGGCGGAGCTGAAATAGCCAGAAGGGAACACTACCATGAAGGTACGATTCCGCTGCAGACGCTTAGGGCCGATATAGATTATGGTTTTGCCGAGGCAAACACTACCTATGGCAAGATCGGCGTCAAGACCTGGATTTACAAGGGAGAAGTTCTTCCGGAAAGAAAAGATAAATCGGAAGGAGGAGAAGTATAATGTTAATGCCCAAAAGGGTCAAGTACAGAAGGGTCCACAGAGGAAAGATGAAGGGTATTGCCGGCAGAGGCAATAAAGTCATCGACGGAGAATATGGTTTGCAGGCCGCTGAGGCCGGTTGGATTAAAAGCAACCAGATAGAATCAGCCCGTATAGCGATGACCCATTATGTAAAGAGGGGCGGAAAGGTCTGGATCAAGATTTTCCCGCACAAGCCTGTTACCAAAAAACCCGCTGAAACCCGTATGGGAAGCGGAAAAGGAAGTCCCGAATTCTGGGTGGCTGTAGTAAGGCCGGGCAGGATTATGTTTGAAATAGGAGGGGTTTCCAAAGAAGCTGCAACGGAAGCGCTCAGGCGTGCCATGCACAAACTTCCGATCAAGTGCAGGATAGTAGAAAAAGACAGTAAGGTTGGTGAAGCAAATGAAAGCTAATGATGTAAGGAAATTATCAACTGAAGAACTCGCTAAAGAACTCAACGAACTGAAATCAGAGCTCTTTAAACTAAGGTTTCAGTTTGCAACCAGCCAGCTTGAAAACCCAATGAAATTGAAGGATGTCAAAAAGGACATTGCAAGGGTAAAGACCGTTATCAGGGAACGGGAACTCAAGATGGAAAGCAGTAACTAAGGGCTTTGATTGGAGGAAGCGACGGGATGGAAAATAGAAATCTCAGAAAAACCAGGATTGGCAAGGTAGTAAGCAATAAAATGGACAAAACGATTGTTGTCGCCGTTGAAACAAGCGTCAAGCATCCTCTCTATAGCAAAATTATCAAGAGGACATATAAGCTTAAGGCGCATGATGAAAACAATGAATGCAGCATAGGCGACAGGGTGAAGGTCATGGAAACCAGGCCTCTGAGCAAAGACAAGAGATGGCGTCTGGTGGAAATCGTGCAGAAAGTGCAGTAATCCGTTTGGGAGGAGGAAACACAGATGATTCAGATGCAGACAGTATTGAAGTCGGCTGACAACACCGGAGCCAAGGAGCTTTTTTGCATAAAAGTCCTGGGCGGCACCGGAAGAAGATACGCCAATATAGGCGATGTCATAGTGTGCAGCGTTAGGAGCGCGACACCCGGCGGAACGGCAAAAAAAGGCGAAGTTGTTAAATGCGTCATAGTCAGATCCAAAAAAGGAATCAGAAGAAAAGATGGTTCATATATAAGGTTTGATGAAAATGCAGCGGTTATAATAAAGGACGACCAGGAGCCCAGGGGAACCCGTATATTCGGCCCCATAGCCAGGGAGCTCAGGGATAAGAATTACATGAGGATAGTATCCCTCGCACCTGAAGTGCTATAGAAGGGAGACAGGACGTAAAATGAAAAAATTACATGTAAGGGCCGGCGACAACATAACAGTATTGACCGGCAAGGACAAAGGAAAACACGGCAAGATAATCGAAGTCAATCCGGATAAGGGAAGGGTTTTGGTTGAAGGCGTAAACATGGCTACAAAGCATGTCAAGCCAAAAAGAATGGACCAGCAGGGCGGAATCATACATCAGGAAGCTTATATAGACGCCTCCAATGTCATGCTGATTTGCTCAAAATGCAAGAAACCGGCCAGGACTGAGAGAAGAATTGAAGACAGCGGCCGCAAGGTAAGGGTATGCAAGAAATGCGGCCAGGTCATAGACGTAATAAAAGAAGCGGCAAAATAAGCCGGAGGGAGGTTGCACCAAATGGCAAGATTGAAGGATGCCTACAAAGAAATAGTGATACCGGCCATGATGGAGAAGTTTAAGTATAAAAACGTAAACCAGGTTCCCCGGCTTGAAAAGATAGTCGTGAACATGGGTGTCGGCGACGCCAAGGACAATCCGAAGGCGATTGAATCCGCTGTCAAGGACCTTAGCATCATCACCGGACAGAAGCCTGTGGTTACAATAGCGAAGAAATCCGTTGCCAATTTCAAGCTGAGGGCCGGGATGAAAATCGGATGCAAGGTCACGCTCAGGGGTGAAAGAATGTATGAATTCGCCGACAGGTTCATGAACATAGCCCTTCCGAGGGTCAGGGACTTCAGGGGAGTTCCCTCGAATTCCTTCGACGGCAGGGGCAATTACAGTGTCGGGGTGAAGGAACAGCTGATCTTTCCCGAGATAGTTTATGACGACATTGATACAATCAGAGGAATGGATGTATGCTTCGTAACAACGGCAAAAACCGACGAAGAAGCCAAGGAATTGCTTGATTATATGGGTATGCCCCTAAAAAAGGCATGATTGGGAGGTAATATAGTGGCTAAGAAAGCGATGATTTTAAAACAACAGCGCGTGCAGAAGTACAAGACCCGCGAATACAACAGATGCAAGATTTGCGGCAGACCGCATGCATATATGAGGAAATTCGGAGTATGCAGGATCTGTTTCAGGGAATTGGCCTATAAAGGCCAGATACCCGGCGTGAAAAAAGCAAGCTGGTAAGGTTTGGGAAGGAGATAACAAAATGCAGATTTCAGATGTAATTGCTGATATGTTGACAAGAATAAGGAATGCAGGTTCAGCCAAGCACGAAACGGTTGATATCCCGGCTTCAAACCTGAAGAAGGCCATAGCGGACATACTTCTAAAAGAAGGATATGTCAGCGGCGTCAATGTAATCGACGATGGTATCCAGGGTGTTATCAGGATTACCTTGAAGTATAATTCCGACAAGAGGAATGCAATCAAGGGAATCAAAAGGATAAGCAAACCCGGACTCAGGGTGTTCGCGGGAAAAGAGGATGTCCCCAAGGTGCTCGGCGGACTTGGTACGGCTATAATTTCTACTTCACACGGTGTACTCACCGATAAGGAAGCCAGAAAAGCGGGCGTAGGCGGCGAAGTAATGGCTTATGTCTGGTAAAGACAGGGGCAGTATACTTTTTAGTTTCTGAAAAGGGCACAAGCCCGCAATGTAAAGAACAAGAAGGAGGACGTAATGTCACGTATAGGAAAAATGCCCATAATTATACCGGTGGGCGTGGATGTAAGGATAGACAGCGGAAATGTTGTAACCGTCAAGGGACCCAAGGGTTCCATGACGCAGAAATTCAACTCCGACATGGCTATAAAAATTGAAGATGGACAGGTTGTCGTTGAAAGACCAAGCGATTTGAAACGCCACAAGGCTTTCCATGGACTCACCAGAAGCCTTTTGAACAACATGGTCGTAGGCGTCAGCGAAGGTTTCATGAAGAAACTGGAGATAAACGGTGTTGGATACAGAGCGGCGATGCAGGGAACAAAATTGGTTCTGAGCGTCGGATACTCCCATCCCGTTGAAATGGACCCACCGGAGGGAATAACGGTGGAAGTCCCCGCACAGACGCAGATCATAGTAAGAGGATATGACAAACAGGCCGTCGGCGAGTTTGCAGCCAAAGTAAGGGCGCACAGGAAACCCGAGCCATATCTGGGCAAGGGAATCAAATATGCCGATGAGAGAATCAGACGTAAAGAAGGAAAGACCGGCGCTTAACTGAAAGGAGTGTAAGGGTATGATTAAGAAAACTGACAAGAACAAGCTCAGGCAGAAAAAGCATATGAGAATCAGAAACAAGATTTCAGGCACTCCTGCCAGGCCAAGGCTTAATGTATATAAGAGCAACAAGAATATTTATGCGCAGATCATCGATGATATGGCGGGCGTGACGCTCGTAGCCGCATCTTCGCTGGATACCGCATTGAAAAACGAAGTTCCCTACGGCGGCAACAAGAACGCCGCGAAGGAAGTCGGAAAGCTTATAGCCAAAAGGGCAGTTGAAAAAGGCATCAAGGCAATCGTTTTCGACAGGGGCGGCTATATTTACCACGGAAGGGTAAAAGAGTTGGCGGACGCCGCCAGGGCCGAAGGGCTTGAGTTTTAATAAGGGAGGATATGGTTTTGCAGCACAGAGAAACTAATTCAGTTGAATTAAAGGAAAAAGTGGTTAAGATCGGTCGCGTAACCAAAGTAGTTAAGGGCGGAAGAAATTTCCGTTTCAGCGCCCTTGTTGTAGTCGGCGACGAGAACGGAAGAGTCGGCGCGGGAATGGGCAAGGCCGTTGAAATACCCGATGCGATAAGAAAAGGCATAGACGACGCAAAGAAGAACATGATAAGCGTTCCCATAGTGGACACCACGGTGCCTCACGAGATTATCGGCAATTACGGCGCGGCCAATGTACTGATCAAACCAGCGGCGGCCGGAACCGGAGTAATTGCGGGCGGACCCGTAAGGGCGGTCCTCGAGCTTGCCGGCATAAAGGATGTAAGGGCCAAATGCCTCGGATCCAACAATGCGATAAATGTCGTCAAGGCTACGATTGATGGACTGATGAACATGCGGACAGTATCCCAGGTAGCCAAGGACAGGGGCATCTCTGTTGAAAACGTTACGGATTAGGAGGTTTTAAGGTGGCTAAGAAAGAAAAAACATTGAAAATAACACTTGTTAAAAGCACAATCGGTGCGTTGCAGAGTCATAAGGCTACCATTGAAGCCCTTGGGCTCAGGAAAATCGGACAGTGTGTGGAACAGAAGGACAATCCCCAGACCAGGGGCATGGTCGCCAAGGTTTCGCATCTCGTGTCCGTAGAAGAATAACAGGAGGACGGCAGAATGAAACTAAATGAACTGAAGCCGGCTGCCGGATCTACAAAGACGGCAAAAAGAAAAGGACGCGGACATGCCACCGGCAATGGAAAAACAGCCGGCAGGGGACGCGACGGCCAGAATTCACGTTCGGGCGGCGGAGTACGCATAGGATTTGAAGGCGGCCAGATGCCTTTGTATAGAAGGATTCCCAAGAGGGGATTCACAAACCATAGATTTAGAAAGACATATGCTGAGGTCAGCATTGAATCTTTGAATGAATTTCGCAGCGGCTCTACGGTCGATGAGGCCAAGATGCTTGAGGCGGGAATAATCAGCAAGGTAATGGATGGCGTAGTAATATTGGGCAACGGCGAACTGACCAAGAAACTCACGGTCAGGGCAGCAAGGTTTTCCAAGTCCGCAGCTGAAAAAATAGAGGCAGCCGGAGGAAAGGCAGAGGTGGTATAGATGTTTGAGACCATTAAGAACGCCTGGAAGATCGGAGACCTGAAGAAGAAACTGATTATAACGGTTGCCTTGCTTCTCGTGTACAGGCTCGGCAGCCATCTTCCTGTTCCCGGTCTTATAAGAGAAGCGTTCGTGGCCATGACCGAAGGCAACCAGCTGTTCGGCTTCATGGATACGTTTTCCGGGGGCGCCTTCAGCAGGGCGTCACTGTTTGCCATGAACATAACGCCATATATCAACGCATCGATCATAATGAACCTTCTGACTGTAGCGATTCCGGCTCTTGAAAGAATGCAGAGAGAAGGAACCGAGGGCAGGAAGAAGATACAGCAAATAGTAAGGTATCTTGCGGTAGGCCTCGGATTTTTCCAGGCTGCAATGCTTTTCATAAGCCTGAAGAATAATTTTGCGATATACGACGGCGGAACGATCGTGTCGTTCTTCCTTATAACGCTTTCATTCACAGCCGGAACGGCATTCATTATGTGGCTGGGCGAAAACATCACGGAATATGGGATCGGCAACGGAATATCCCTTATCATATTCGCAGGCATATTGGCCAGGGCTCCTCAGGGAGCCGCCCAGATATGGGCTTTCTACAAGGCGGGAGACCTTGGGACCGGCATCGTGGGCTTACTTGTAATAGCAGCCATACTTGCGGTATTCCTGGCTTCTGTAGTCGGAGTCATATATGTTACGCAAGCTGAAAGAAGGATTCCGGTCCAGTACGCCAAGCGGGTGGTAGGAAGAAAGATGTACGGCGGGCAGAGCACGCATCTGCCGATGAAGGTCAACATGGCGGGGGTTATTCCGATAATATTCGCCAGTTCGATAACGACCCTTCCATCGATAGTAATCGGACTTGCCGCCCCCAACACAACCAACAAGTTCCTGCTCGCGCTGCAGCAGCAGGGCGGAGTGGTGCATATGAGCATCATGGCGATCCTGATATTATTCTTCTCTTTCTTCTACACCATAATACAGTTCAATCCTGTTGAAGTGGCAAACAACATGAAGAAGAACGGAGGGTTCATACCGGGGATAAGGCCGGGCAAGCCTACAGCGGACTATATAGCCAAGGTATTGAACAGGATCACATGGTTCGGAGGATTTTTCCTGGCTGTCGTTGCGGTTTTTCCGCAGGTGCTGGGAGCGATATTCGGAATCAATATATGGTTCGGAGGAAC
>JAWOIG010000028.1:0-12335 GCA_046484775.1 Clostridia bacterium
TCTCCTTTAACAGCGCTCTCGATATCCTCGATGGAAGCGATGATGGCTCTTTTACCGGATTTTCGAACAAATCGGATGGCGGCTTCGATTTTAGGCCCCATGGATTTCTTCGGTCATCCATATACCGCAAAGGCCGAAGAAAACGGATTCGGTAAACCGGCCGCCGATTTTCCCGACGGCGTCAGGATACGCTATTATGATGAAGCAAGCCATTCATATTCATATATGGAAAGCACCGTGCAGATACGCCATTTCATCAGGGCGCTCCACGACCACTTCGCCGCACTTGGGTTGCTTGATAAAGTGCGCATCACCGCCGACGAACCCGACGACATTGAAAGGTACCGGGCTTCCGTCGCCGCCATCCGGGAGGAAGGTCCGGGCTTTAGGTTTTCCATCAGTATAAACAAAGCTGAATTCACCACCGAATTCAATGATGTCATGAGCGATGCCATACCCTCCTTGAAATGCCTGGCAAATGATTATGAATTCATAAAGGAAAATCTTATCGGCCACGAGGGGAAGAGAATAAGCTGGTATGTTTGCTGCCGACCTCATTTTCCGAACACCTTTCTCAAATCGCATCTTCTTGAGAGCAGGTTCATATGCATCCTAACATCCATTCTCGGCCTGGACGGGTTTCTCCGCTGGAATTATACGGTATGGCCCGAAAAGCCAAGGGAGCGGCTCATCTTCAGGTCCCCGGCATGGCTTGCGGGCGATATGAATTTTGTATATCCCGGCTATAACGGGGCTCCTCTGTTGTCCATGCGTTACAAAGCCCTTCTTCGCGGGGTAGAGGATTTTGAGCTGATGACGATGGCAAAGTCAAAAGGACATGATGTGGATAAAATTATGAAGTCGCTTCTTATGGACCGTACAAGCCTTGCCGCCCTTTCGGAATCCGGTTACGACGAGTCGGAACCCGCTAAGCCCTTCAGTACGGATGAAAAGGATTATGAAGAATTCCGCGGTATTTTATATGGACTTCTTGCATGATGTTGACGATGGCCTTTATTCAGGCGGGGGCTGAAAATCCCCTGATTGAATCGGCAATTGAATTTGCCTTTGTTGTGGTATATTATATAAATAAATAATTTGAGCCATGAAGCGGAAGAGTAACCGATTTATTGCGTGGAAAGAGAGTGGCCGGGTTTGCTGAAACCGACATCTCGCATAAATGGTGAAGTGCACCGCCGAGCATAACGGGTAAATGCCGTTACGGTGTCCGCACCGTTATCAAAAAAAGACACAATTAGAGTGGAACCGCGGCAATCCCGCCTCTATGCATGACATATGGGCGGTTTTTATTTAGAAAGGATTTTTTATGAAGCTTTACAACGCACTGACAAGACAAAAGGAGGAATTCATCCCGCTTGAAGACAACAAGGTCAGGTTCTACAACTGCGGACCGACTGTCTACAACTACTTTCACATAGGAAACGCGCGCAACTTCGTCGTTTTCGACACGCTTCGCAGATATTTCGAATACAGGGGATACGATGTCACCTTCATACAGAACTTTACGGACATCGACGACAGGATGATAGCCCGTTCGGCTGAAGAGGGCATCACGGTCAAGGAGCTGGCCTAAAGAAATATAACTGAATATTTCAAGGATGCGCATGGCCTGAACATACGGGACGCCGATGAGCACCCGAGAGCCACGGATAATATCGGCGAGATAATAAAGCTCATCAAAAAAATAGAGGCGAACGGCTTTGCGTATGAACTCGACGGAGATGTGTATTTCGATACCTCGGCATATCCCGGATATGGAAAGCTATCCGGGCACAAGCTGGAGGAACTTGAGGCGGGTGCAAGGGTCCAGGCGGATTCGCGTAAAAGAAATCCCGCCGACTTCGCCTTGTGGAAGGCTGCGAAACCGGGCGAGCCTTCATGGGGAAGCCCGTGGGGCAAGGGACGTCCGGGCTGGCATATAGAGTGCTCCGCCATGTCCATGAGATACCTCGGGGATACCTTCGACATACATAGCGGCGGTCAGGACCTCATCTTCCCGCACCACGAGAATGAAGTCGCGCAGAGCGAAGCTGCCACAGGCAAGCCTTTCGCAAAATTCTGGCTTCACAACGGCTTTATAAACGCGGACAATGAGAAGATGTCCAAATCACTGGGAAATTTCTTCACCGTCAGGGATGTGGCCGCTCTTTATGACTATGAGGAGATAAGATTCTTCCTTCTTTCAGCGCAGTACAGAAGTCCCGTCAATTTTTCCGACGTGCTCATGGAACAGTCGAGAAGCGGGCTTTCAAGGATTTACGGCACACTGGCAAACCTCTCACATATTATGATCACTTCAAAAGAGAAGACTTCGGCTGTGGAAAAGGCATTGCTTGAGGGTCTTTCAAAGTACAGGGACAGCTTTATCGCACACATGGACGACGACCTGAACACGGCCGATGCGATATCCGACATATTTGATTTGGTAAGGGAAGTTAATCTCGCCCTGGCCGAAAACCGACTTGCATCGCCAAAAACCGCTTTGGGCGCCATCAGGCTGATACGCGAACTCGGAAGCGTACTGGGAATGCTTTACAAGGAGACGGAGGTTGAGGTCACCGATGAAGTTCAGGACATAATCAATCAAAGGCTTGCGGCAAGAAAATCAAAGGATTTCGAGAAATCGGATGAACTCAGGGATCAGCTGACGGCTCTTGGCATATCAATCGAGGATACCAGGGACGGCTACAAGCTGAAGTATCTATAATGGAGACAATATGAAGATCTGTATTTATCAACCGCCCTATCCCAAACGATATGACGAAACGACAGCCGTCATGGAAAGCATGGCATCCGCCCTGAAGAAATGCAATGATGATGTCGACCTGCTTGTGCTTCCCGAATATTCAAACTGTCCCGGTATGTCGGATATAGGTGAAATGAAAGAACATTGCCACAGGAACAACGGACCATTCCTTTCTTCCCTGTGCAGATTGTCGGCCGAAAGAAGGATTGCCGTTGCAGTCAACATGCTTTTTGAGAAGAACGGCAGTTTTTACAATACTACCTTTCTTATTGACAAGAACGGTGAAATAATCGCTGAATACGACAAGACCCATCTGGCGCATGCCGAGATTCATTCAATGGGGTTGGTCCCGGGTGATGCCGTTTCAATCGTCGGGTTCCTTGGGTGCAGGATTTCGTTCGCAGTATGTTTTGAAATGTATTTTCCCGAATATCTGGAGGCGGTCGCCGCCGGTTTCCCCGATATAATACTGAGTCCATCATATCAACGGTCCGAGGACTCTGAAATTTTGAAGAAACAGGTCATGGGAAGAGCGCTCGACATGGACGCGTTTATAGTCAGAAGCTCCTATTCGCTGGGCGAAGACTCGTCCACAGGAGGAGAATCCATGGTCGTAAGTCCAAAGGGCGAGATTCTTTTAGGCGCGGGTCAGAAAACGGGTCTTTTTTACGTTGAAATCGACCCCGGTGAAAAGCGGATCAGGCCGGTGGCCCACGGACTGGAAAAGCTGCCTGCAAGACGTATTGTTGAAGATTACAGGATTCCATCGCTTTACAGGCACAATATGCCATCGGAAAAGTCGGCGTCTTCATTTCCCTGGCCGAGGGTATGCGCACACCGCGGCTTGTCCGGAAGGCTTCCGGAAAACACGCTTCCCTCTTTCTCGGCCGCTGTTGCGCTTGGCGTCGATGAAATCGAATTCGATGTGCGCCTGACCCGCGACGGGAAGATGATAGTATGTCATGACCAGGATGTAGACAGGGTCAGCGACGGCTCCGGACAGGTTTCTCAAATGATCTTTGCAGATATCAGGAAATTGAACGCCGGTTTTTACATGGGATGGGACAATGTTCGCTTCCCGACGCCGGAGGAAGTTTTCTCTCTTGTCGGCGGACAGGTTGTGATGAACATACATATTTATGAATCCGGGAAAGACGGATTTGTGATATCCGAATTGAAACGGCTGGCGGACAAATACCGCCTTCGGGATTACATATATTTTGCGGGGCAGGAAGACGTGATGCGCTATTGCCTCGCGATTGCACCTGAAATCGAACGATGCATGCTTGAGTGTTTCCTCGACGACACGGACATCGTTGATATCGCCCTGCAATACAAATGCACGCGTGTACAGCATTTTTTCAGCGTGTACTCGCCCGGGATCGTCTCAAAGGCTTCGGCTGCGGGGCTATTGAACAATCTGTTCTTCGAAGATGACCCGGCGAATGCAAAAGCCCGTCTTTGCGATGGCATAGACTCTATACTTACCAATTACGCAGACAGGATGCTGCCCGCAGTCAGACGGTTTCAGACCGTATGTCCCCGTCACTGATTCCATCAGATATGACTTTACGCGAATCGATGGTTGCCTTTATGCAAATTGCCAACATGACAAGGTGCCCGGCGGTAATGGTTCCGGATGCAATTCTAAAAAGAATGTCGTGGGGGGGTATGTGTACAATGGCCAGCACCTGTGCGACATTCGCGAATGATGCGGCCGAAATTATTCCGAACAATGATAGCAGGCTGCTTTTTTTATCATAAATATATGCGATTAAAAGAAGCGCAATGACGGGGACAATGTATCTTTCATGCATCTTCAGCCCAAGTACATATATTCCTGTCATCAGGCATGCCGTCAGTATGAATATGTCGGAGCTCCTTTTGTTCAGGAAGGCCAGGACGAAATATGCAATGACCGCAAACGATAATCCCATCATTCCCCAGACCGAAAGAGGAATTCCAAGCCGGATTGCTTCCGTAGGAACCCAATTCAGACCCAGCATTCCGTAAATGTTGGCCGAGTTGAGGGTTATGTAATTATAGCTTTCGATGGCACCCATGTATTTGCCAAGTATCCAGAAGAATTCCTTCCCCAATGCAAAGGGTATTACAACTGCCGTAAAAACCGCCGCGGCGCTGATGAATCCCGCAAAAAATACTTTCGCGCCCTTGATTATCCCGTTGCGCGCAACGTATTTTATGAACACAACCGCCAGGACCGGGCCGAAGAAAAGCATCTGAGGCTTTATAAGAAGTCCTATCGCGAAAATCACCGATGCCATCGTTATCCTGTTTTTATAAAGTGCAAAAAGGTAGCCTACAACAGCCAGGACAAGTATGGCATCTATCTGTCCCCAGGCAGCCGAGTCGAGAAGAATCAGCGGGTTGGCGGCATAGAGCATTGCGGCAACGATGCCTGTCTGTGAATTTATTTTCCTTGAACCAATCCTGAATAATATAAGCACCATTGCCATATCCGCAATAATCGAAGGCATTTTCAGCATCAGGTTGTAGGCGGGGGAAAAAGTCTCAAGTCCGATTTTGTTTCCCAACAGTCCCAGTAAATAAAGGATATAGAGATATCCGGGGGGATAATCAAGGAATGTCGAATTCTCGTAAACATTGAACAGACCGCCGTTCACGGCGGTCTGGGACCATGCCGTCCAGCAGGTCATATCCGTGGGGTAGCCGGCTATAGCGAGACCTGCATAAATCCTGGCTGCCAGTCCCGAAATAATAATTGCGGATAAAAGAAGCCGGGAGCCGGCTTTTCCATTGTCATTCGCCTGCGGTATCCTCGGATCCGTCCATAATACGGCTGCAAACACATAAGCAAGATATACCGCCGCCAGTACAAGTATCAGCGCGGCATATGCATCAGCCTGTACGGTTTCCCTTGTTTTTGCATAAACGGCGGCGCCTGCGGATGCCAGAACGCAAAACACCGCTGCAATAGCGGCCCATATGTATTTTTCAGCATGCATCCGTTTCATAAAAACCTCCCGGGACCCTGTATAAATCTTACCATTACATGTGCTCCGAGACAAGCCTGTCGGCGCAACCCAAATTCTATGGGTTGCTCTTCGTTTCTATTGATTTCCACTTGCTCATATGATAATTTATGACGGAAGGAGAAAGACATGCTTGCGGAACAACTTGAAAAGCTAGAATATATTCTCCCGGCCAATTATAGTCCATATCCACCGGTCGGCGACCGCTCTTTCTGGGACAATACTCCGGATGAATACAAGAACAACTATATAACCGGCGCCGAAACTTTTATGGAAGCCGGATTCCCCGTTCTGAACGCCTCGGTATTCATGGAGTTTTACCGTACCGGCAACCGATCCAATTACGAGAGCTTTTTCTCGGCTCGAAGAAAAGCCCTGAACACTGCCGTCATGGCTGAGCTTTTTGAGAACAAGGGGCGTTTCATTGATTTTATCATTGACCTGATATGGATGATCTGTGAAGAAACAACCTGGATAATTCCCGCCCACAACAACGTGGGCGGATACAAACACTCCCGCCTTCCTCTTGCGGACCATGACAGGCCGATCATAGACCTTATGGCCGCCGACACAGGGGCAGCCATAGCAACCGCACTGTATTTTTTCAAGGACATATTCGACATGATCACTCCCCAGATATCCCACCGCGCCGAATATGAACTCAACAGAAGGCTTATCAAGGAATACCGGGATCATACCGATTATTGGTGGATGGGCTTCATGGGAGACCGGAATGAGAAACTGAACAACTGGAATCCATGGATAAACTCGAACATGCTCATCGTCCTTCTTCTGACCGGACAAAATCCTCTTGAAAGATATTATGTTCTGAATAAAATAGCACAAAGCCTTGACCGGTATCTGGAGGATTATCCGGAGGACGGAGGATGCGACGAGGGCCCCGGTTACTGGGGCCGCGCCGGAGCCTCCATGTTCGAATGCCTGGAAATTCTTCATGAGTATACAGGGGGTTTGATTGATATCTTCAAGGAATCAAAGATAAGAAATATGTGCGGATTCATTCGGCGGGCTCACATCGACGGAGACTATTTTGTGAATTTTGCCGATGCCGCTCCGAAAGCAGCCAGCCCGTCCTCTCTCATATACAGGTTCGGCAAACAAACCGGCGATGTTTCATCCATGGCCTTTGGAATCCGGCAGTTTCATAACGACAGGCTGAGAATTACTCCTACCGGAAGATTCGGCATCAACCGGGATATCCGCGAATTATTGATCCGAGGCGAAATGCTTTCATCAAAACTTGATTACACACCGGAAATGAGAGTTTTTCTTGAGGACATTGAGACTTCATATATGAGAAGCGCCGCTTCGGACGGCGGCATTTTCCTTGCTGCAAAGGGAGGAAACAACCAGGAGAGTCATAATCATAACGATGTCGGTAATTTCATTGTCTTTGGAAACGGAAAGCCTTTCATAGTCGATGCCGGCGCAATGACATATACCCAAAAGACCTTCAGCCCGCAGCGTTATGAAATCTGGACAAATCAATCCCAATGGCACAATGTGCCCGAAGTAAACGGCGTCGGGCAATCGTGCGGATATGAATACAAGGCAAGTAACACCGTATTCAAAGACTATGGGAAAATGTCCATGTTCTCAATGGATATTCAGGAAGCATATCCCCGGGAAGCTGGAATCATCAGGTGGCATCGTTCATTTTCCCTTGATGACAATACCGGGACCATCAAGGTTACCGACGAATACAAACTAAGCAGTGAAACGAATATGATCAGACTGACCATCCTTAGTCGTCCCCGGCCCGTGATCAACGGAAATGAAATAATGCTCGAAGCCTCAGGTTCACGGATGCTGATATCAGCCGGCAATAATGTACGGGCATCATTTGAGGAGGCGTCGATGGATGATGAAAAGCTTTTGAATGACTGGGGCGGAATGCTGTACAGAATATCACTTCATATCAAAGAAGCTTCTTCATGCGGTATAATCGAAATAAAAATCAAATTATTATAAAGCGGGGGTAGAAAATGAAAAGCCATTATAGGAAATTACTGGAGATCGCCGACAGAGGCGTGGAAAAGACCCTTAAAAGACAGTGCCTTGATGCAATGGATCCCGAGTACGGCGGTTTTCCCGAGATGCGCAAAGGGTTTTCGGAACCAGCGAACGTAATCGGCACCGCGGTCAACCTGGCAGTCATGTACTACAATGAGGATTCAAAGCATCACCTCGACAGCCGTTTACTGAATGCCGCAGGCCTTGCCATGGACTATGGCCTGAAAAAACAGCACGAGGATGGCACCATCGATCTTGTGGAAACCAATTTTCACTGTGCATCGACAATCGGTTTCTCAATTCAGGGCGTCGTGCCCGGATACCGTGTAATCAAGAAATACAGCAGCCACTCCCCTTTGGAAGACGAATTTCAATCAAAGGTTCTGAAATATATAGAAAAATCAGCGGATGGCATGAAGGCCGGCGGCTTCCATACGCCGAACCACAGATGGGTGCTTGCTTCCGCGCTTGCACTATGCAGCAACGAACTTGGGCGCAAAGACCTTCTGGAGGATATCGACCTTTACCTTGATGAAGGCATAGACTGCAATGAATACGGGGAATGGACCGAACGGTCTGCGGGAATATACAACAAGGTCAACAATGACGGTATGATAATCCTTGCGGAAGAACTGGGCAAATGGGAACTGCTCGATCATGTGGGCAGGAACCTTTATATGATGTTCACATATCTCGAACCCGACGATTCGCTTTTCACGATGAACTCGCACAGGCAGGATTTCGGGCAGCAGATGTATCCCATGCGTTATTATGAGAATTATCTGATGACGGCGCATTATACCAAGAACAAGCATTTTGCATACATGGCGGACTATCTGTTCAATATGGTCAATGACTTTCCCAACGACGCCGGTCCCCTTGGCGCAGCCAATCTTCCCACCTGTATGCACAGATATATGCTGCATGATTTTCTGCGGGAAAATGAACTTGAGAAGGAGAACTTTGATTGGACCCATTATGAGAAATTCTATGGCGAGTCGAATATCGTACGCAAACGCTGCGGGGATTCGATAACAACGATAATGGGCGGGAATCCGTCCTTCCTGAGATTCCAGCAGGGAAGGAATGTGGTCATGCTGCGTTACGCTGCTTCATTCTTTGGCACAGAGGGAATGTTTACCCCTGATTCAATTGCGCCCATAAATGGCGGATACAGGCTTCATTACAGGAGCGACTGGGGATATGTCCGTCCCCTGGGGAGGCCCGACAAGCCGGTGAAGGACGGCCATACGAACATAGAGCACCGCGAACGGGTGAACATGCAGGTTTTTGACGTTGACATCGATATATATCCCATGGACGACGGCGTCAGGGTCGAACTTGATTCCAAGGGGGTTGAAGACCTGCCGTGTAAACTTGAATTGATATTCCAGCCCGGAGGTTTCTTCGATTCGACGCAGGCGGAATTCAAGGCTTCGGAGGATCAGCATATAATGGTTAAGTTCGGCGGTTTCAAGTATATGCTGGGCAATGATATCATTGAGGTGGATGGAGCCTTTGCGCAAACCAACTACCATGCGGAACTGAGGGGTTCGCTGCCCCCGGTGCCAAAATCATTCACCGTTTATTTCACGGGGTGGTCTCCGACAAAACGCACGATATTAATAAAAGGCAAATAAAAAAAGGGGCTGAAAAGCCCCTTTTTAAATGTTTTTACGTCAGTCTCAGGCTTTTGCAGGCTCTATGCTTATCCTGTTGCCCTTGATCTGGCTGTTCTTCATTATCTCAAGGACTTGCCTTGCATTCTCCCTCGGCACTTCCACGAATGTAAATTTGTCAAAAATGTCTATGGTTCCTATCAACTTACCATGCATTCCCGTTTCACCGGCAATTGCGCCTACAATATCCCCTGGCCGAATCTGTTGATTCCTTCCAATGTTTATGAAAAGCCTCACCATTCCGGGTTCCCCGCCGGAATTTTCAAATTCCGAATCGTCCATTTCCCGGGATGGGGCAGAAGCGTTTCCGATTGAAATTTTAATCATTGCTGCGGCTATGTCGACCGACGAGTACCCTGTCTCCATCAGCTTGTCCACAATCCGCATGTGTGATTCCAATCCTCCGCCGTCAAGGACTTCCCTTACCTGCTCAACAAACTTGTTGTTCTTGGTTTCCTCAACATCGCTGCCGGTGGGAAGCTCCATGAACTTTATCTTGGCATTCGTATAGCTCTGTATGTCCTGAAGCTCCTTCAGCTGCTTCCTGCCTGAAACGAATGTAAATGAGATTCCGGTCTTCCCGGCCCTTCCGGTTCTTCCTATCCTGTGTACATAATATTCTTCATCCTGGGGAATATCGTAATTGAAAACTATCTCAATATCCTCGACATCGATTCCACGCGCGGCCACATCGGTTGCCACCAGCGTTTCTATCTTGCCCTTTCTGAACGCCTCCATTACCTTTGTCCTGTTGGGCTGCCTCATGTCGCCATGAAGCCCGTCCGCCATATATCCCCTTTGCTGAAGCTCCTCGACAAGCTCGTCGACCATTTTCTTGGTATTGCAGAACACAAGTGAAAGCCTCGGGTCATAGACGTCAATCAGCCGGGTGAGAGCCTCGAGCTTCATGGCCCGGGGGACCTCGCAGTAATACTGTTCGGTTTCCGCTACCGTTAGTTTATTATGAACCACCTTTATGAATTCTGGATTCCTTTGGTACTTATGCGTTATTGCGAGTATTGTCTTTGACATTGTCGCCGAGAACAGGATGGTCTGCCTTTCCTCGGGGACTTCCGTCAGTATGGTTTCTATGTCTTCCCTGAATCCCATGTTCAGCATTTCATCCGCTTCATCCAGGACTATCATCTTAAGCTCGCCGAGTCTGAGGGTCCTGCGCCTCATATGATCCATTATTCTGCCGGGCGTTCCGATTATTATCTGCGCGCCCTGCTTGAGCAGCTTTATCTGCCTGTCGATAGGTTGTCCGCCATATATGGGAATGACCCTTACACCATCGATGTACTTTGTCAACCTCTGTATTTCACCGGCGGCCTGCACGGCAAGCTCCCTTGTGGGACAAAGCACCAGCACCTGGGGCATCTTGTTCTCGGGATCCAGCAATTCAAGCGCCGGAATTCCAAATGCCACTGTTTTCCCGGTACCGGTCTGCGAGTGCCCCGTTACGTCTTTTCCTGCCATTATCGGCGGTATGGTTGCCGTTTGTATTGCCGTTGCTTCCTCAAACCCCATGTCTTCAATCGCACGGAGTATTCTTGCGGACAGGTTCATGTCCGTAAATTTCTTCTTTTCCATTCAGGTTCCTTTATTCTTTTATTGCTCGGTTTGTTATATATAGATATGAATGATTACATTGCTTATATTACAATCAGGCCTTGATATCATACCACAAAAATTTCAAAAAGCAACATTTTTCTGCTTTTTCATAAACCAGCCATCTGCAGGAACATTCCGCTGCAGGCAATACGAATGTTTGATGAGATTGAATCCGTTCAAGCCGGAGGCTATGTCTTCATCCTGCTTTTTTTCCATTCGGTTATGATATCATATGCCTGCTGGATGTTATCGACGACAAATCCGGCGCCTGCGGCGATCAGCTCTTCCCTTGGGAATGCCGTCGTTATTCCTATCGATTCCATTCCTGCCGCCCCCGCTGCCTTTATTCCGCTGACAGCATCCTCAAGCACAATGCAATCCTTTGGAGCAACACACAGTTTCTCCGCAGCTTTCAGAAAGATCTCGGGATGAGGTTTTTTATTGATTACATCGCTTCCCGTTACAATAGCATGGAAAAACCCGTCCTCAAGGCCTATGCAGGCCAGGTTCGTCCTGACTTTGATCATATCCGCAGCGGATGCGACTGCCATTTTTATCCCGCTGCGCCTTACCTCGCGAAGCATCCGGGGAACATCAGGATAAACAAAAACCAGCTCCCTGGCATTCTCCACATAGAGCATATATGCGTAATCCTTCATTTCCTTTTTGTATTCAAGTCCGTGCTTGCGGGCGACCCCGCCTATGAAGGCGTCCTCCCCCATGCCTGTGAACTCGACGAAATCTTCCTTTCCGGGGTTGATTCCGTAGCGTTTCAATGATTCGATGGATGTCGTTTTCATAGCATCCTCGGAATCAACAAGCACTCCGTCCATGTCAAAAATGACACCAAGTTTACTTTTATAAATTTCTTGCAATCAAAGCCTCCCTACTCGCTGTAAAATAAATCCGTGGTATAGGAAGGACTGGAGTCCCAGAATATCCATGAATCATACCCGGCATCGTATACCGCCTGAATCTGCAGCCTGAATTTTTCCGCGTCATACTCGGTCCAATAGCCGTTTGGCAGATATGACGCCGTAAATCCCTGCAGGAACGGCCTCATAATCGCCTTATGGTCCTCTGCACTTTCAATCTTTTTCCTTGCCATGACCAGGGTATCATACACAACCCCATAAGGTTCAAGGTCGGGCTTTTCGTAAAGATTTCCGTTGATTATCGAGCCGACTCCGTTGCCCATGGTTGAGTTCGAGGAATTCGCATAGTGCG
>JAWOIG010000165.1:0-7968 GCA_046484775.1 Clostridia bacterium
TCCGTGCGGATGGGGCATTGTTACTCCAACCGCCTCTCCCCTGTTTTCAAAAATGAATACATATTTTATTTTTTCATCAAAAGCCATGGTCTCGAATCTTTTTGTCCAGAGATCGACCAACTTTTTAACATGAAGCTCGGAAAGACTTGATAGAGAAGCCCTGTGGTCCGGGGAATACAGGATTACCTCGCACTTGCCGTATGCAGGCCTCGTTTTATACACTCCGCCGCCCGTGTCGTCGGGTTCCGGGGGATTCTGGCTGAGGGCCGGAAAATCATTTTCATACATAAGGACATCATATGCATCCGGCACTTTTCCGCTTCCGGGGCAAAACGGGCACCAATCCTTCGGCATGTCCGGCCGGTCCTGCCTATGGGATGCAATCATTATCCAGTCCCTTATAAGTGGATGCCATCTGAGTTCAGCCAATTTCACTTCTCCTGTCGTTATATACACCGGACATTATATAACATTTGATGTGAATGATAAAGAAACCACGCTTCAATTGCTTCAATCCATATCCCTTCAGGATGATTTCATCATCCTCTCGCTGTAAAACGCCCTTACCATCAACCAGGTCATCAGCCCTGAGAATGCAATCGTGGCCGCCAGCGAATACAGACCGTGCAGCGGCTCATAGTCAAATATCAATATGTCCTTTATGCACAGTATATTGCCGTACACAGGTATGAAATAGCTCCATCCCGCCTCCGGCCTCATGAACATCGTGCTCATGCTCAGCACCATTATGACCATATAAGCAGGCGCGATGAATCCGCCGGCTTCCTTGATGTTCTTCGCCAGCGATGAAATAAGGCATATTATGGATACGAAGGACAGCGCCATCGCAGCCGTCTGTACGATCAGCAGCGCAAAATCGGATGCTTTGTAGGCGAGGTCCGACAATTCGAAGCCGCCTCCGAAGATACTGTTGGAGAAAGGAAGGGAAATAATTATCCCGATGATCGAGGATATGCAGCTGACCAGCGATATTATGGCCAGGCTAAGCATCTTGCCCATGGCGATGTGGCCTCTTTTCACGGGAGTAAGAAGCATGGTCGCGATTGTCCCCCGTTCCTTTTCGCCTGCGATAGTGTCAATACCAACCTGCATCGCCCCTGCAAAAAGAAAAATGGTAAGAAGCATCGGCAGAAGCATTCCTATCGCCTTGCCCGCCTTCTCGCCGGAATCCGCCAGGTCCTCTTTCTTAATTTCAAAGACCGAAGCGCTCTCCATGCCGCCCAGTCTTTGGGCGAGTATTCCCAACCTGAGCGAATCGAGCGCCCCCATGGCCATGTACTCGGCCCTGGCTGAATAATCCCTGGTGCTGTTCGTAAAACTCTCGACAGATGGAAGGCCTCCGGCGGTCCGATTCATGAAATCATCCTCAAAAACAAGCAGGATATCCGCACTGCCTTCGGCAACCTCGGCCTTCGAGTCCTCCATGTCGGCGGATGTCCGTGGAACGACCGACATATCCTGGCCATACATGACTTCCACCGCCTGCCCGAACTCATCCGGTGCGTTTATGGCGTACACTAGGGGTACATGCCGAACCGCATCCTCTCCCAGCTTGTCGACCATGCCTCCCATCAGGGAATAGATGACTGCAATGGTAAGGCCGGGCATTATGAATACGGCGAAGGCAAGCTTTTTGTCAAGAAATACCCTTTTCAGCTCTTTTTTCATTATGGTGGCGATATTATTCCTCATCCGAATTCTCCTTCGATTTCCTGTAAATATCGAAAAAGGCATCGTCAAGATCCTTGGCGCCGGTCATATCCAGAATGCCTCCGGGCGTGCCTTCCGCCGCTATGCCGCCTTCCATTATCAGCCCAAGCCTGTCGCATAACTTTTCGGCGACCGTCATTATATGGGTCGAAATAATGACGGTCTTCCCGTTGTCCCTGAGTTCCTTCAAATAATCCGTCACCGACCTTGCGGTTATGATGTCAAGCCCATTGGTCGGTTCGTCAAATATCACGACCCGGGGATCATGAACCAGGCTGATGGCTATCGAAAGCTTCTGTTTCATTCCCGATGACATGTCGCTGGTCTTTACATTCGCAAAATCCTTGATTCCAAAGGCGTCGAACAGAATCTCCTTTCTCGCCGAAATATCGGACTGAGCCATTCCGTGCAGTCTGCCGAAGAACCCAAAGAGATAGTCAGCAGTGAAATTGGGGTCTGTTTTTAGATCGTTGGTCAGCAGGCAAAGTCTCTTTCTTACTTCACGGGAATCCGTCTTTGCATTTATACCGTCTACGATTATCTCTCCTTCATCTGGTTTTATAAGGGTTGCGATGCACCTCAGGGTTGTCGTCTTGCCGGCGCCGTTAGACCCCAGCAATCCGTATATCTCGCCCGGATAAGCTTTGAAAGAGACATTCTTTACGGCTGTCCTGAACTTGCTTTTCGCCCCGTCCAACGCCATCTGTTTTTTACCGAGTCTGAATGTCTTGCTTATATTTATTACTTCTACCAAGAATCCCCCCCCTGACGCATCGATGGTTATGCTCCGTTCTTAGATGTCACCGTAGGATCCGGCTGCGAATTGTATACCTTTGAGTAGGGCGGAACGGAATGGGTCAGCCATACATTGCCTCCGATTATCGAATCATGCCCTATCACGGTATCTCCGCCAAGGATTGAAGCCCCCGAATATATGACCACATTGTCCTCGATGTCCGGGTGGCGCTTTATCCCCTTGACCGGGTGCCCTTCCTCGTCGAGCGGAAAGCTTTTCGCTCCAAGGGTGACCCCCTGGTAGAGCTTGACACTTTTCCCTATGACGCAGGTTTCCCCGATGACCACCCCGGTCCCATGATCGATAAAAAAGTATTCGCCTATGGAGGCGCCGGGATGAATATCTATCCCCGTAAGGTGGTGCGAGTATTCGCTCATGATCCTCGGGACCATCGGAACTTTCCGCAGATACAGTTCATGCGCTATACGGTGTATGCTCATGGCTTCCACCGACGGATAGCTCAGCAATATTTCTTCATTTGATTTGGCGGCCGGATCGCCGATGAATGCAGCCCGGATATCGGTATGCAGCTTTCTCCTTATGTCCGGCAGAGCCTCGACCAGTTCCTTTACGATGCTGTTGGCTTTTTCCCTGCATTCGATGCATCCTGATTTTCTGAGGTTCTCGTCGACGCACTCGTTTTTAAAAGCTTTTTCTATCAGATCGGCAAGCTCTCCCGCCGCGGACCTGATATTGTTCACTATCGTAATGTTGATTTTATTCTCATCGATGGGATACTTTTCATATACACCCGGAAACAGGGCGGCGCGCAGATAGAAAAGCGCCTTCCTCACCTTTTCCTTCCCCGCGAATCCGATAGTCTTTTCCTTGAAATAGTAGTCGGTGTTCAGCTCCTCGAGCACATCCGCTATGGCGGGCATATCGCAGTTCAACCATTTGTCAAGCATATCATCGATCCTTTCTGTTCATCCCCTCTATTTTACATAAAAATCAGCAAATATAAAAGTGCCTGATAGCGGGAAACCTCTAGTCGATTGCCCGTGTCTTTTCAAACTCATCCCACTGTCCGTACAAATCTTCAAGCTTTTTCACCTTGTCCTGATAATCAAGATATTGTTCGTAGGTGGTTTCTGCATTCATGCAGGCCTCGAATCCTTCCTTGAAGTCTTCCAGTCCGTCGATTTCTTCTTCGAGCGCGAGTCTGGCTGCGTTCCTGTCCGCTTTTGCTTTCGCAAGCCGCCCAACCCTTAATTTCTCCATATGGTTATCATATTTGACCCGCTTCGCTTCGTCTGGATTCTCCGGCTCCGGGTCTGCAACCCCGCCCTTCCCAAGGTTCAGATAGGCGTCATAGTTGCCCTCTACGACGGTTATGCCGCCATTTTCTACGGCCAGTATACGCGTCACACAATTATTGAGGAAATATCTGTCGTGGGATATTGCAATGACCGTTCCCCTGAACCTTGAGAATGCATCCTCCATTATTTCCTTTGTATAAATGTCGAGATGATTGGTAGGTTCGTCCATGACAAGGCAGTTCGGCTTGCCCAGCATGACAATTGCAAGCGCCAGCCTTGACCGCTCCCCACCACTGAGAACAGAGAGAGTCTTGCTCGTTTCATCTCCGAAGAATTTATAGTTCGCGGCGTATTCAAGGGCTTCTTTTCTCGACATTCCCGACTCACCGGCCGCCTTGCTTTCCTGAGTCAGCTTGTCGAGCACCGTGATCGTCTCGTCCTCGAAAATCACATCCTGCGATATGAAACCGTATTTTATCCAGTTTCCTATTGATGCCTTTCCGGTAAAATCAGAATCCCTGCCCGACAGTATGTTGAGAAGAGTGGTCTTTCCGGAACCGTTGTCTCCGATAATACCGACTTTATCCCCGCCTTTTATCACAAATGACGCATTCTCAAAAAGTACGCGCTCGCCAAAGCGCTTTCCCAGGTTTTCGGCAAAGGCGACATCCGCACTTATATGTATGTCGTGGTTCATGTTCAGAACACCGGAAGGTATCCTTCCCAGGTGCAGCGTCGCCCCTTCCTTCCTGACATCAGTTAGCTGTTCCTGCAGTTTTTCGATTTTCTTAAGCCTGCTGTTGAAAGCCGATATCTTCCGCTGATGGCGTAATGTCTGCACGATTTTCTTTTCGTTCTTTATCTGTCTTTCGATATCCCTTTGTTTTTTCACATGGAACTCAAGAAGGACCTTTTTCTGATTCAGATATTCCGTATAACTGCTCTTCATTCCCCGGACCGTACCGAACTCAAGCTCAATCACCCTTGTGGCGACCCTGTCAAGAAAATACCTGTCATGCGATACGAACAGCACCCCGCCCCTGAAGTTCGCCAGATATTTTTCCAGCCAGTCAAGCGCCTTTATATCAAGATGGTTCGTCGGTTCGTCGAGAACCAGTATGTCCGGCTTGGATATTATGATCCTGGCGAGCATTACGCGAAGCTTCTCGCCTCCGCTCAGCCTGGACAACGGCACAGTCAGAGAATGCCTGTTAAGTCCAAGGCCGTTCAGCGCAGCCTGCAGCATTTTCTCGAACGCATAGCCGTCGATTGCCTCGAATCTGGCGTTTAGAACGTCATACTTTGCCATAAGCCGTGAAATCGCGCCTTCTTCAGCCGTTTTGGCCATTTCGAGCTCAATTTCCCGCATCCTGCTTTCGATGGAATCTATTTCAGCCATCGTCGTCGCAGTCGTCCTGTCGGATTCCTCATTGTAGAAATCATTGAAGCTCTGGGACACATAACCAATTCTGGCAGCCTTCGGTATAATCACCCGTCCGTCGTCCGGGCTTTCCATCCCCATTATGATTTTAAGAAGCGTCGTCTTGCCCGAACCGTTGCTTCCGACAAGAGCCACCCTCTCGTTTTTCTGCACAGTCAGGCTGACTCCGTCCAGAATAACCTTCTCAGAATATTTTTTTCTTATATTTTCCAATGTTATCAAGCTCATAAAACCCTCCGCTCATCTTTTCAAACAGAGCTTTAATCCGGGCGGCTTCAAGTTATTCGTCATGGACATCCATAATATAGAACGGGCCGCGGATCATTCTGATTCCACAGCCTTAACAAACGCAATTTCTTGCTTCACCGAAAACATACATCTGCAAAGGACGCCAGCCGTCAGGCTGATGTACCTTGTCCCGCAAATTAAAAATGCTTCCGGCTACTTTCCACGCTTAGGCTCCGGACAAAGCTCACCAATTATTTTGTTCGCCATCTTTGTCAGGAGCGGGCGCCGGACGCGCTGATAAACAGCATGTGTCCTGTCCCCTTTGTTTATTTCTACGGATATTATAAATAAAACGACATGCCGTGTCAATTATTTCAAATTCCGTGTTTCAAATTTTTCGTTTCAAATTCCGGTGAATTGAGGTTGTTGCAAATTCATCGCACTAAAATATGGCGGCAGAGGAAATACAAGGCGTATGGCTGCCGGCGTTTTACCGGCGTCGTTTTCCCTTGGCCTGATATTTCCGCTTGCCTGCGGAGTATTCCGTCTTCGGTTTCGGTTTGTGATGTGTTTTCACGGCTCCGGCTGTATCCTGCCTTCCCGCCCTGTCCCCGGCGATGACCATGTCGACTTCGCCCAGGTTGACGTTTACCGAAATCACCTTTACCTTGACGACCTTTCCGATCGTATAGCGTCCGGGGCCGTTTTTCATATACAGCGAATGATTGTTTTTGTCAAATATATAATATCCATCGAGATTCTCGACTTTAACAAGCCCTTCCACAGTATTCTCAAGCTCGACGAACATTCCGAAACCTGCTACGCCCGAAACCACTCCCTGGAACGTCTCGCCTATATGCTTCTGCATGATTACGGCCTTGTAGTGGTCCACAAGGTCCCTTTCCGCTCTTTCGGCTTTTCTTTCCATCTCTGACGACGACTGGGCTATCGAATCGACATGTGCGGTAAGTATTGTCAGTTCCCTTCCCCCGTGCTTTTTTCCTGATTTTTCCGATGCGATTTTTTTCTTTATCAGCCTGTGCACCATAAGGTCCGGATACCTTCTTATAGGAGAGGTAAAATGACAGTAGTGCTCTGATGCCAGTCCGAAATGACCGTTATTCTTAATGCTGTAAATAGCCTTCTTAAGGGACCTCAGCACGACCGTATTCACAAGATGCTCCACCGGCTTTCCCTTCACCCTTTGCAAAAGCTCCTGGATTGCCGAAGGCTGTATGTCTCCTGCTTTGTCGATGCTGTAGCCGATGCTCTTTAGGAATAAATTCAATTCGTTTATTTTATCCAGATCGGGTTTGTCATGTATCCTGAAAATAAATGGAAGCTCAATGTCCCCGTATTTTCCCGCTACGGTCTCATTGCAAAGCAGCATGAATTCCTCGATGATATGGTTTGCGTCGGTCGTTTCATATTTGGAGACCTCTGCAGGAAGGCCGTCGACCCCCATAATTATCTTTGATTCCTTGAAATCAAAATCAATGGACCCCCTCCTATGTCTTTTGTCCCTGAGAATTTTTGACAACTCATGCATCAGTCCAAAGAAATCCGACAGATAAGCATATCTCTTCAGCAATTCCGCGTCTTCTTTATTAAGGATGGCATGCACATTTTTATAAGTCATTCTTTCATTGCTGTTTATCATGCTTTCATTTATGTCGAAGCCTATGACATCGCCAGATGGCGAAACCTCCATCATGACGGAAAAAGCAAGCTTGTCCTCATTTGGATTCAGGCTGCACAAGTCGTTTGAAAGTTCTTCGGGGAGCATTGGAATGACACGGTCAACAAGATAAACGCTGGTTCCCCTGTCTGAAGCCTCTTTGTCAAGCTCGGAATTCTCCCTCACATAATGGCTCACATCAGCGATATGAACGCCCAGCATGTAGTTGCCGCCGGTTGTTTTTTCTATCGATATCGCATCATCAAGATCCTTTGCATCCTCCCCATCGATGGTCACCGTAAGAAGATCCCTGTAGTTCTTTCGTCCCGATAATTCCGACGGTCCTGTATTGTGGGAAATTCCCTTCGCCTCCTCAACCGCATCCGCCGGATATTCGGTGGAATATCCATAAGTGCGGGCAAGATATTTGAAATATGACCTGGGGTCGTTGTGCTTTGCAACGACTTCAACTATCTGCCCGGTCGCCGGTCTTCTGTCCAGCGGGGGTCTGATGATTTCAACGGAAACAATATCCCCATTGTTGATTTCCGCAGGTCCGCCCTGACCCACCATGATTCTGTCGATTCTTTTATCATAGGGGACCACCGATGGGTTGTTGCCTGTCTCGTATGTTCCAAGCACCTCGTCCCTGTGGGCATTCAGCACCTGGACTACCTCTCCCCTGGTCCTGTTGTCCCCTGGTCTTCCGGGCATCATCTTTACAAGGACGCTGTCGCCGTGCATCGCGCCGTTCATATTTTCAGGTGCTATGAAAACGTCTTCCTTCTCCTTGTCGTCGGGTATGAGGAAATTGAATCTTCGCGCAGTCCCTTGA
>JAWOIG010000017.1:0-6495 GCA_046484775.1 Clostridia bacterium
GCCGTAGTGCGCAGTGACGGGCGCCATGTAGTCTGCATCCCTCTTATATACCGTACCGGCTCCGATCCCGCCGTCAATCTTTCTGCCGATGCCATCGCCGTTACGTTCAGGATATTTTCCCGAATCCACGAAAAAACCCTTTTCGACTGCTTCAAAATATCCGCCGACTTCAATGAGTTCCTCCAGATAGAGAACTGCTCTCTCCTTAAGCTCCCTCACTTCCTGCGGCAAATAGCCTTCATCCTTGAGTGCAACCATGTCCAAAAGACCATCCAGTGAAACAAGGGTTTGCTTTGCAGTATCGCAGGCCTCCACATTGTAGATATGCCATGGCACGTTCCTGTCCTCATCGGGTGTTATCGTAGACTGAATGTCGGCATGGGTCAGTCTGGAAATCATCATGTTCAAAACATGCGTAACCGTCGCTTCCCTCGATGACGAAGTGATGTATTTGGTGTTCTGCTGGGCGCGCATCTTATACTCGCCGCAGAAATCACGCAGTGCAACTGCATAGGGCAGATCATATTTGAAGCTTGGTACGGGAGCTGCTGACGGCGGAACCGTCGATAAACAGATATTTTCTTTTTTCATTCCTGATTTTTGTGAAAACAAAGCATTTATACTGTGCTGAACTATCAATTCAGGCATGACCTTCCATGCATTCCTTGCGGTGGCGTTTGCATTATGTGCTCCATCTATCTGGGCAATATCCGCCCACGTCATGATGACTTTGCTTTCGGCAGCATCAACGAAACTCCTTACCATATTGATGTTCCTGTAGAGCACATTATACTGGGGATCCTGATGAGCACCGTTTACACCTTCTTCAGCAAACATGACGGCAATCTCAGGACCTGCAACACCGGAAATATATGAGTGGTAGTTTATCGGTCTTCCGACTTCGTCCTCTATGAAATCAAGGGCTTTTCTGTGACATCTGACCTGCTTCCTTGTGATTGGGATGCCGCCGATACCCTGCGGTGTTCCTTCTATCAATCCATCAAAGTGCGACTGTCCTGCAGTTCGTATGACCATGATGTGGTCGGCGCCATGCCATGCACTCATGCGCATACGCCTTATGTCATCTTCAAAACGTCCCGAAGCAATTTCCGTTGTAATGCTTTCAATGGGCTGCGGGTCAAGGTTTTCAAAATACTGGACAGCACTTGGAATACCTATGCCGTTTTTCAACGGGGTCGAGCATTCGGAATATTCATGGCCTTCCATTACCAGGCCGGGCTCTGGTTTTCTCCATGTCCATCCACGGCGTCTGGGGCGGTAGTTTTCGATGTCTTCCATGATGTCCCTTATGTCAAGTTTCTCATTCGGCTTATATTCTTTCATCGTTTTCAACCTCCTGAACAAACTCCAATGTATCCCATAATCCGCCATTGAGCATTTCAAGTCCCGCTTCCCGGATTGAAAGATTGTTCTGCTTTGCGGCTTTATATACCAAATGCCCCGCGCCTTTTCCAATCAAACCTCTGTCCACGGCCATTTCCACCAGTGGTTTTGCTTCAATGCTTGAAAATCCCATTCTAAGCAGTATGCTTCGCTCAATGCTCGGAGTAGTATGAGTTCTGGCAATCTCAAGCAGGGGGTCAACGGCTTTATCAACCAGTTCCCAGAACCTTGCCTTCAATTCAGCATCCGTTAAGTTTTCGAGATGCTTTCTTCTTTCGGAGAAGTCATCTTCCCTTTTAAGGTAATCCTTCATTGTTCCCTCCTTAGTTCATCAACCGTCTCTTTTACAAATGCCACGGTTGATTTTGTATCAGCAGCCAAAAATTCAAGATCATTGTCCGATAATTCATTGCTAAAATTTTGAATCGCATTTTTTATGTATTTTCGCCTCAGGGCGACCATGTCCAGGTCAACGGCCTTGATCATTCCGGGTTCCGCCGGAAGAATTATGTTCTTTCCGCAGATTTCATCCCGCGGGTCTCCTATTTTCACCTCAACCCCCATTGACTTTGCGAATCCGAGCTGGGGCCTTACATGCTTGCCTGCTCCTGTATATTCGGTTTCCTGTACAAGGATTATTTCATTCTCATCCATTTCCTGTGCCAGGCTGAAGGCTGCCGTCAGGGATGTATTGCCTGCCGGGCCCCGCTCCAGGCCTTCAATCTGAGCCAGTGCCTCCGTTATATAGAAGACCTCTCCCTGATTGACGGTCACATAACGGTCCATGTATCTAAGGGGTCTTCCTGCGGAACGGGGAACGTCAGAACGGTCGGGAAATGTGGCAAATGGTATGCCGAACCCGGTATGACCGGTGGTGAATGATTTGCGGTTGAACTGGCTGTCGCTTGCCATATGAAGGCCCTTCAGATTGACGCTTGCTCCCACAATCCGTGTGTTGAATGCACCTGCCTTTTGAAGACCCCGTGCTGTACCTGTCAGGTTCCCGCCTCCTGCATTGGTACAGACCACCACATCAGGATTGCGGCCTTCCTTTTCAATGAACTGCCTTGAAATCTCGTATCCAAGGGTTTCTACACCCGCTATGCCAAAGGGCGTATAAAGCGAGGCATTGAAGTAGCCTGTTTCCTCAAGCAATTTAAGAAATTCGTAGAACAGCTCCGGTCCTACGGTCAGTTGTATGACCTCGGCTCCGTAGGCCTCGCATTTTCTTGCTTTTTCAATAATCTCCGGCTGTCCTTTTTCCTGTGAGTCATAGCACTCCTGCACGATGATGCATTTGAGACCGTGCATTGCCGCCTGTGATGCCACAGCCGCTCCGTAATTGCCGCTGGTGGCTGCAATAACACCCTTGTATCCAAGTTTCTTTGCATGATATACGCTGATTGATGCACGCCTTGCCTTGAAGCTTCCCGATGGGTTTGACGCTTCATCCTTGATGAATATTCGGGCACCTTTTCCCTTTTCAGACAGTCTGCGCACCACCTTCGTAAAGTTCCTGAGCTCGATTACAGGTGTGTTTCCCACCGCATGTTCCCTTTGTATCCTGATCATTTCATCAAGCGTGTATCCTGCTTCGCTCATCATCTTCTCGTAGTCAAAGGCGATGCCTCCGCTTTCGAAAACATCGTAATCTATGCCGACAGCCTGTTTCATGATCTGGTTTTTCCTTGCCATTACTTCATCTACACGATTACTTTTACTCATGGCCGTCACCCATCATTTCCCGGAGCTGCCTGCCGATATATAGAATTTCATTCACACTTGGACCATAGTTGACATCGTAACCCGGATCCAACTGTACAAGTTCGCCTTCAATCTCCCGTCCTATGATTGTCCTTACCTTTACCCGGTCCCCGATTGATGCCTTTTCATCCAGCAGAAAACCCTTGTCCCACATAACAAGAGGTACTTTTTGTGTATCCTCAGGCAGATTAACGCTTCTTTCTTCTGCTTTTAGAACAATATTCCTGATCCTGACCCAGTCGCCTTTCTTTGCTCGCATCAGCGCCTCCTACTCAATCAAATTCCTCATATCACCCATGATGGCCCTTGGAACAGGCAGGTCTATCATTGTCTTAAGACCCGGCCTTGCATTTATGACATGGGGAATCATGTTCACGCACATGGCAATGGTTCCGATTCCGCCGTCGACTTCCGGTGTTATGGCCATATTGACCGGCGGGGTTCCCCTGAGGGTAATATAGTCGCCGGTATGTGTTCCTTCCATTTCAGGTTCTATCTGCTGCGGGTGTATCATATCGATCTTCACTTCACCGTCAATATATCCCTGGCCTGTCATATTGATGCCGGCAAGACTGCCCGCACCGGCAAACCCATATGGGGATTTTCTGTCAACCGTTGTGAGTATCGGCTTCATCTGCTGTTCGAACCGGTCAACTTTCCATCCGATGGCCTGGGCGATCATATTTATGCTTTCGCGAAAGCCGACATGGCCTGCGAGCCTGTCCTCTTCAACTCTTTTATTGAATTCATCCAATGTGATGCCAACACCCTGTTCCTCCATGACTGTAACGCCGAAGGGTGAAAGGCTGTTGACCCTTTTTGCTTCAATGTGGGTCACTTCTTCCATGCATCCCGTCAGGCACACAACCAGAAAATCCATTATCATCCCCGGATTGATGCCCGTGCCAAGCACCGTAACTCCATTTGCCTTTGCTATTTCATCAAGTTCCTTCGCAAGGTGCGGTTCCCGTGCCTTTGGGTATGCCATTTCTTCGGCAGTTGTAATTACATTGATGCCTTTTTCCATGATTGTCTTCATCTTGGGGAATGCTCCTTTGGTAAAGGAATCCGTTGCAAGCAGGCATAGGTCGACTTTTTTCCCGGCAAGTGTCTTTTCAATGTCGCTTTCAATCATTACATCATTCCATTTTTCCATATTCAGGATTTCTCCGACACTTTTTCCTATCCGATCCGGGTGAAGGTCGCATACGGCAGTTATATCGACACCGGTCTTCTTTGACAGCATTTTTGCCATCCCTGCTCCCATGGCTCCGAAACCCCATATTGCAATCTTGATATTTTCCATTCAACGACTCCCTTCGTTTTCTATTTAATGAACTTTTTCTCAACGTATTCGCTTGTCATGACAGACAGGATGCCGGCATATTTAAGCTTGAAGCACATGATGTCCCCGACCTTGTAATTCTGGGAAGAGTTCGTCATATCAAGAATCATGTGGTCGCTGCTTCTTCCGATCATTTCTATATGGTCGTCGATGGGAATCAGGCCGCTCATATCCGCATCCTGTTTTCCGATTGCGATTATCCCCCTGATCATTTCACCTTTGTCCTCATAGACGGGATGTTTTCCAAATGCATCCATGCCGGATTCGCCTATGGGCAGAGATGGTTTTCTCTTAAGTTCAATTATCTCTGCCTCAAGAACAAATACATCATCATATGTGCCTTCTACGTGGGTTCCGTATGCCGTTTCATTTCCGCATACGAAAATCTCACCGATGCGCAGGTTGTTTATTTCCTTTGGAAGCCTGCCGTCTTCCAAAAGATAGTATGAACTTGAATTGCCGCCTGATATTATATCCAGCTTCATTCCCGTCCTGGCTTCCAGGTTCTTCTTGATTTCAATCATTCGCTCCATATGTTCCAGTGTAGGAATAACCGCCCCGAAACAAGTCAGGTTGGTTCCTATGCCGATGACCCTGACCCCCTGAAGCTTTTTAGCTTCCTCAGTTGCCTCAAACAGTTCATCTTCATCAAAGAAGCCTTCGCGCAAATCCCCGAGGTCAATCATCAGTATTACCTGATGCACTTTCCCCTGACGAAGAGCTTCTGCACTCAGCAGCCTGATGGTGCTGATTTCTGAATTCAAGGAGACATCGGCATATCTTATGACTTCCCTGACCTCCGTCGGCATCGGAATGCGAAGCAGCACTTTTCTGATATCAAGTTTTTCCAATTTGCGTATGTTTTTGATTCTGGAATCCGCTACGGCGGCCAGTCCTGCCTCAGCATATATGCCGGACAATATCGGATCCGCACAAAAAACCTTGGTTACACCGTATACCTCGATGCCTCTTTGGTCCATTCTGCTTTTTATGACCTCAACGTTTGTCCTGAATTTGTCCAGATCGATTAAAACCCTTGGATACATAAGAATGTCCTTTCAGTTATATATGTTTATTTCCATTTTTTTCAATCAGCGATTCCTGCTCGCAGCCAATCATCCTGCCGTTTTTGAAATATACCCTGGGAGCGCTGCAGCCTGTCCGGCATATAACCTCATAACTTATTGTTCCCGCCCACTCTGCAACCTCCTCGATGGAGATGAATTGGTTTTCGCTCCTTCCGAAGACAATTACCTCATCTTCAACTTCAACATCATCCATGCCAGTGATATCCACCATGAACATGTTCATACAGACTCTTCCCACTATCGGCCTGCGCCGGTCATGGATGATTACTTCGCCTTTGTTGCCCAGATTCCTGAAAACCCCGTCACTGTATCCGAGGCTGACGGCTGCAATTTTCATATCAATCGGGGCAATGAAATCATGGCCGTAGCTTATCCCGTCGCCCTTTTTGACGTTCATAATTCTGGCAATGAAGGAGCGCAGCTCCATGCATTCCTTCAGGTTGACTGTGCTCCGGCTTATTTTCTTCGAAGGATAAAGCCCGTACAGCATAATTCCCTCGCGGACCATATCCAGATGCATTTGTCTAAAAGCAATGATTCCCCCGCTGTTGCAGACATGCCTGATGCCGGCTTTTATTCCCCTGGCTTCCAAACCGCGGAGTATCTGCCCGAATTTTTCAAACTGTACAAGGGTTGGGGCAACTTCATCACTTGAGTAAAGATTGGTGTATATACCCGTGACCTGTATGTTCTTCAATCGGTAAATGGCGGCAATTTCATCAATGTTATCAGCGGATATGCCAAGGCGGTTCATGCCTGTATTGATTTTTATATGAACCTTGGCGGCTCCCGATGAATCAAGGGCAAGAGCTTCTTCAATCGTACTGATGGTCTGAATCAGATTATGTTCCTCAACTTCATGCAGCAGAAATTTGGGAGTATAGCCAAGAATCA
>JAWOIG010000059.1:0-6339 GCA_046484775.1 Clostridia bacterium
AGGCAGGACGCTGATCAGACTTCAGCTGCAGAAGTACGGGACAGACCATGTTTCCATGGCGGCGCTTGAACACAGGGAAATACTTCCTTGCGACAAAGAGGAGCTGGAGGAAGGCGAGGAAGAGGGTCTGAAGGGCCATTTCGGTTACGGACCCGATGAAATAATCATCGCTGATGGGAAGATTACGGGGCTCAGGGTGAAGAAAGTCATTTCCATATTCGATGCCGACAGGAAGTTCAACCCGAGTTACGACGAGTCGGATTCCTTTGTAATCGAAGCCGATCAGGTCTACATAGCCACCGGACAGATGCCGGGATACGAATACTTCAGCGAAGATATGAAGAGCGGGATTACAATCGAGAGGGGACAGGTCAAGGTCGGAGCCCATGGACAGTTCGAGAATTTTCCGTGGCTTTTCGCAGGAGGGGACATAGTACAGGGACCCGACATCATAACCGGAGTGGCCAATGGTCATGATGCGGCGGAGGGCATGGACGAATATATCAGGTCAAGGAAGAAATGATTTGCTCCATGACTTTACGGGCCCCGTAATTAACGGAGGCCCGTTTTTAAGAAACATCAGGGCGAAGCAAGTTGCGGCATGGCGGTATTGGAACGAATCCGCCCGGGGGGTGACCCGATGGATAGTATGGGGGGAATCAATGTCGGGATTGATAGGAGAATTCAACAGGCGGCTAAATGCGAGCCTTGTGCCTGAAGAGACTTCCAGAGGCTGGGCTGATTACAGAAAAGAAGTGACCCGAAGACTGTCGGGTGCAATGAAACAGGGAGGACGGACCGTGCTTTTCGGAGCGGGGAACCTCCTGGACATCGACCTGGATGAAATAGCGGGAATCAGTAAAAGCATTGTCCTTGCGGATATAGACACGAAAGCGGTCGAAGGCGCGCTTTCTTCTTTAAGACTGAACAAAGAAAGAATCCGGATAGAGCGAGTCGATCTTGGCGGACTTGACATGGCGGGTCTGCCAGGTGAAATAGACGGATATCTTGCATCAGGCGATTACGGCGCGCTTGCCGGATGTCTCGGCTCGTTCAGGCCGGCCAGCTTCAATCCGGTTGCGGGCGGTGAATTCGACAATGTGCTTTTTTCACCCGTCTATACACAATTGTTCATACCCTGGTTCATTGAAAGGCTTGGTGCCCATGAAGTCGGTGCAAAACAGGCTGCGATTCTGGTTGAGTCGGCCCTCGGCCTGGCTGCCCGATTGATAAGGGAAGTCAATGATTCGGTGATTTCATGTGCGTGCGAAGAAGCAGTCGTTGCCGTCTGGTCGGACATACTGGAATTCGAAAGCGGAGACCCTGCGGCAGAGGATATCAGAAAAAATATCGGCGATTCCGGCTGGATGGACATGTTATATGAAAATTATGAACTCATGCATGGACATGGGCTTGGCTCGTATGGAATCCACGACATGGCCTCGAGGCTTTTTGATGTTTCGCGAGACTGGATGCTGTGGCCCATGGTTGAAAACAGAATGATGGTTGTAAAATTCATTTCCGGGAAAATGAAAAGGGACTGATTTGAGATCAGTTCCCATATATTATGTGTTTTTTTCAATATACATAGGTCTTGATATACTTCAGATACTGCGGGATTTTGCCGATTCCGGGATCAAGGGACGACCAGGTGCCCGGGAACCCGTTTTCCGAAGCGACTGCACCGAAATGATACATTGCTATTCCCGCATCAATCCGCTGCATGCTGAAACCAAGCTTGTTTCCGGAATACAAGTGATCTTCAAAGAGATAAAAATGTATTTTCCTTCCGGACGGGTCGAAAACCAGTCTCCATGGCTGTTTGTTCGAAGCGCTTGGGCCAAGCCGGACAGCCTCGAACGAGTCGCAGAGCCTACCCATGACTTCATGATGCAGATCCGGGTCCAGTGTTTGGGAAAAGTCCTCAAGATAGAAAAGATCCCTCCAATTTTTCTTGTTGTCGGCTTTTACAACAATGCGCATGGCCTTTTCCATACCGCGCCGCTCCGTCTCGGGATAGCCTATGGGAATGACTGCAGGTATGATGCTTCCGGCATCAGGTTTCAACGAGCCGGTGAAGTCATCCCTCTTGAATGTGCCGCCCAGCCAGCAGCTGCCTATGCCCCCGGGCACAAGGGTAATGATGATTTTTTCAAGAAGATATCCGAAATCCTCGAGGGCGCCGTCGTTGTTCGGCACAGCCGCGGAAACATAAGCCTGGGCGTTTCTGATGAAGCCGTATGTGCCCGCCGGCGTGCGTTTTCCCCTGGGAGTTCTATCCAAAAGGCAAAAGACAATATGATTTCCGTTGGGGCCTGTCTCGCCGTTGACCAGTGCAATTGAATCCTTTATAAGTTCAAGACTTTGCTCGGACATCGGCTCGTCCAGGAATGTCCTTGTTGAAGTCCTTTTCATGATGGAATTGAATATCATTGACGTTACCTTCCGTTTCAATGGTTTTGTAATACATTTACCCCCTGCCGGCATAAGATTAACAAAGGATTTGCGACAATCAGGCGCTTACGGAGCGATATGAATGGAAATTCCGTTTTGCGTCATGCCGCCAGGGACGGGTAAATAGTGTCTATATGAAAGAGAGGTACGGCAATGGGAAGATACGGCGACATGGCATACAATCTGTTTATGTTTCCATTCGAGGCGCTGGTGCTCCATCGTTTCAGGAAATCCATTCTGGGCATGGCTGAAGGTAAAGTTCTTGAAGTAGGCTCCGGCACCGGAGTGAACTTTAAATATTACGACAGCGAGAAAATTGACGAGCTTTCAGTGATAGACCTGCCGTCGAGAAAATTCTCCATATCGGACAAGGCCGGGCGCATGAAACCAGACGGCATATTCGAGGGCAGCGTCGAGAAACTGCCTTTCCCGGACGGTTATTTTGATACGGTTGTGTTTACACTTGTATTCTGTTCGGTTGCCGATGCAGCGGAAGGCATTGACGAGATCCACAGGGTGCTCGGAAAAGGCGGCAGGATATTATTCATTGAACATGTCCTTCCCAGAACCCGTTTCGCCAGGATTGCGGCCGAGAAGGCTAATGATGCGTGGAATGGTTTTTCCAACGGATGCAACATCAACAGGGAGACGCTGACAGCCATCGAAAAGGCGGGTTTTGGAATAATCGACGGAACCTATGCGAGAAAGGGCGTCTTTATAAAGGGCGCGGCTGAAAAAAGGCAATAGAAAAAGCCTCCGTAAGGGGCGGTCAAATAGGGATTTATAATCTCTGAAAAATTCGGCATAGTCGTTTATAGCGGCTATGCCGTTTTTCCGTCCTTTTCCGGAATGTTGATTTCACCGATGCAGTTGCAGGATATCCGGATACGCTGCATTCTTCGTCCGTTTATCTTTTCTGTCTTAATTACGATGATTCTGTCAATTGGATTAAACACAGCCTCAATTTTCTTGCCGGTGTCCTTGGCGTACCATTCGTTGATGATATTCAGAAATGGGGTGAAGTCGCCGTCCTGCTGATTGGCACTGTCGATGCTCCCTTAAAATATGCGGATGAAAACATGAATTGACACTATAAATGATGCGTTATTAAATATTTTTGTTGTTTTCTCAATTTTGCGATACAATGGAATAAATTTGCGGGAGGTGCAAACAATGGCGATTAGTTATAACAAGCTCTGGAAGCTGCTGATTGATAAAAATATGAAAAAGAAAGACCTGCAACGCCTATCCGGGATTAGCTCGGCTACGATTACCAAGCTTGGCCGAAATGAGAATGTTAATACGGAAATACTCCGGAAAATATGCACCGCTTTAGAGTGTGATATATGCGGCATCATGGAAATGAAAACGGAGGAAAGGCGCGATGATTAGTTCCTTTTTTGTTCATCGCCACGATATTTGGATACAAGGAAGGGATCCGGTGATAAGCAAAAAGAAGGCCGTGGGCAGTTGGCTCTGCATCACAGGCAATAAGATTGAAAAGATTCATCAAACAAAACCAAGATGTATGATGCGGTTAGAAAAGCAAGTGAATCTTTTAGAGAAAATATGTCAATGGTTTTTGATGATTGCTTGGGGAAATGGAATTATAGAGCACTTTCAATGCCCAAAGAATCGGAAGGTATATTTTAAGTGTTCCTTGGTTAGCATTCTATCGTAGGGAGGATTGCCTATGACTTGGTATTATGCTTATAGTCAGGATCTCTGGCCGGCGATGATTTCGTTCGCCTTGACCATTTTCCTTGGATTTTACAGCTGGAAACGGCGAAATGTACCTGGCGCCAAGGCATTTGCCATCGGATGTCTTTTTGCCATGTTGTGGGCAATCGGGTCGAGTCTGGAAATTGCGGCATTGGACTTTTCAACCAAGGTTTTTTGGATAAAGTTTCACGCCTTGTGGCAAATACCCATGGTTACTGCTCTAAGTTGTTTTTTTCTTGAATATGCGGGGCTTGGTCGTTTCCTCACCCGCCGGAATCTTGTTCTGTTTTCCATCCCCGCACTTCTAGTATTTAGCCTGATGGTAACTAACAATTATCATCATCTGATTTGGACTTCATTTTCGCTGGATGAATATGTCATTGCCAAGTATGGCATTGGCACCTGGGTATCGATTTGGTATGCCAATCTGCTGGGTATAGTGAATCTCATTGCGTTGCTAAGGTTGGCAATCGGATCTCCCCGATCCCGCTGGCCAGTGGCGATCATGTTGCTCGGTCAGATTTCCGGCCGTTTCATGTATGTGCTTGACAGTGTTTATAATCATATTTTCAGCCCGGGTGAATCAGTACTTGTCGTAATAGGCCTGTCATGTTCCCTTTATGCCTTTGCCCTGTTTCATTTCCGTGTTTTGGATCCAATTCAGCTGGCTCGTACCATTGTCATTGAGCAGATGAGCGACGGTATGCTTGTGCTGGATATGGAGGGACATATTGTAGATATAAATCCTGCCGCTACGGAGATATTTGATAAACCCGCTTTCAGTCTGTGCGGACGGGTAATAGTGGAATTGATGCCCTCCGACTCTGGTATCGGGTTGCGGCCCGACAAGATAGAACTCACAAAATCTGAGATCAGCCTAGGTTTGGGCGATGCTGTCCGATTTTACAGTTTAGGTCTCACACACCTGTTGGATAAACGCGGTGAAGCGCTGGGATATCTCCTGTTGCTTCATAATATAACCGAACAAAGGCGTTCACAGGAGCTTTTGATAGAGCAGCAGCGGGTTGTTGCCACGCTGAAGGAACGCGAGCGCCTGGCACGCGAACTTCATGACAGTATCGGACAGGTCCTCGGCTATATCAGCATGCAGGCCCAGACTGCTCGAAAATGGGCGGTGGCGGGCAACACTGGAAAAACAGTGCCTATCCTGAGCCGTCTGGCGGAAGTTGCCCAGGAAGCCCATGTCGACGTCCGCGAGTCTATCCTCAGCCTCAGGACCGGGATGGCACCGGAATGGTCTTTTCTCCATGCTCTGCGGAAATACCTCGATCACTATCACACTTCCTTCGGCATTGACACAGAATTACGGTTACCCGAAGAGCTGGGTGAAGACATTTTAAATTCTGACGTTGGTACCCAGGTGATGCGCGTCATTCAGGAAGCTATGACCAACGCCAGAAAGCATGGCGGTGCTCATAGCGTGAAGGTTGTGTTTGTGCAAGGAGATGGCCATGTCAATATCAGCATCTCTGATGACGGCAGCGGTTTTAATCAAGCTAATTTGATTCTAGAGTCCGGCAAGCATTTCGGCTTGATGTTCATGCGAGAACGGATGGCACAAATTGGCGGCTCTGTCATAATCGAGTCTCAGCCGGGATCAGGGACCACAGTAGTACTAGATGTGCCTTTAGGCACTTAAACAAGGAGGCAGCGGTATGAAAGTTTTACTGGTCGACGATAACCGTCTGATGCTGGAGGGACTTCAAAACCTTTTGGAGGTGCATGATGTGCAAGTGGCAGGCATGGCGTCGGACGGACAGCAGGCGGTTGTCTTGGCGCGGACACTCAAACCGGACGTGATTCTGATGGATATCCGCATGCCGCTATGCGATGGACTGACTGCTACCCGACTCATCAAAGCAGAAACACCGGAAATGAAAATTGTTGTTCTGACGACATCCACCGACGACCAAGACCTTTTTGAAGCTGTGAAGTCCGGTGCTTGCGGCTACCTGCTGAAGAGCATCAATGCCGACAGTCTGATTGAAGCATTGATACAGGCTCAAGATGGCATCCCTCCGTTTTCTCCCGGTCTGGCAGAAAAACTGCTTAAGGAATTTGCTCGTCTCAGCGAGCCATCCGTTACAGGTTCATCCGTTTCAGACTTTCCCTCAAATCCGGCTAAATCCTCGGATGTGTTAC
>JAWOIG010000066.1:0-8713 GCA_046484775.1 Clostridia bacterium
GTACCCAAATCAAACCCAGTAGGTAAGGCTGTAATCTCTAAATCTGCCTTGTAAACTTGAAGCTGTGACATTATGGTCCTCTGATTAGCTTGACATGCACGTTTCTCTGCACTAGCCTGAATACTGTTGTAAACCGGAATTGCTATTGCAATCAAGATACCGATTATTACAACAACAATCATCAATTCAACAAGAGTAAAACCCTTGTTACCCTTTTTCATCTTCCTCATAATTTTCTGTAGCATTTTGTTACCCTCCATCTTAATTTGCCCAAACGCCTCGGCGAATGAGTTTTGTCTGTGCTAACATCCCCAATATCTACTGACTATTATTACACTTTGTCAGATAAAATGCAACTCAACTGTCGAATATTTAACATACTCCCCGGCATGCACATGTGTTTACAGGTTCGCGGAGCCGTCTCTCGTTACAACATTCGTGCGGCAACCCCTTCAGATTGTGTTCCCGGCTTAATAAAAGCACAAAATATGGACTGTTTTCCGGTTTGGGTTATATCAAATTATGAATTATTACAATTTCGTAACAAATGTTGTAATTTTGTAAAATTTTACTGAAATAGTGCTTTTACTCGCATTTTTTAGGAAAAACAGGCCGTTTATTCTGCTATCCTTCCTTTTTGACTGCCGGTCAGGACTGTCCTCCCAGCGCGCGCAATACGGCTGAAATTCCCTTGAAATCGATTTTTTCAAGGGAATTGTTCCTGATTCTAAGCCCCGCTCCCTGTCCCATGTTCACCAGAACCCTTCCGGGCAGAGAGTGTGCGGCGCGGCCAAGGCCTTCGGGGCCGGGGAACCTGCCCTGTTCGAAGGTCAGGAATATTTCCCGGCCGCTTCTCGATATGGACGACACCCCGCAGGCGCTTGCGATGTTCTTTGCAAGTGCCACATCAAGAAGCGCCGCGGTTTCATCAGGCACCCGGCCAAAGCGGTCTGTCATCTCCGACAGCAATCCGCGTCTGTCGGCCTCGGACGCCACCACGGCTATCTTCTTGTACATCTCCATGCGCATCAAATCGTTGTCCATGTATTCCCTGCTTATATATGCATTGATGTTCAGCTCGACGGTGCATCCGCCCTTTTGCTCGGAAGCTTCGGCGGCCTGTCCTCCCAGTTCCCTTACCGCGCGGTTGAGTATCCTTATGTACATGTCGTAGCCGACCTTTTCCATGTGCCCGTGCTGGCTTGCCCCAAGCAGGCTGCCCGCCCCCCTTATCTCAAGGTCCCGCATCGCTATCTTGAAACCCGATCCGAATTCGGTGAACTCCCTTATCGCCTCCAGCCTTTTCGAGGCCTCCTCCGTTATGACCTTGCCATGCCTGTGCGTTATGTATGCGTAGGCGACCTTGTCCGACCTTCCGACGCGGCCCCTGATCTGGTAGAGCTGGGACAGGCCCATCCTGTCCGCGTCCTCAATGATCATTGTATTTACGTTTGGTATGTCAAGCCCCGACTCTATTATGGTCGTGCAAAGCAGCACATCGAGCCTGCCTTCGATGAAATCGACCATGACCGACTCAAGCTTTCCCTCGTCCATCTGGCCGTGGGCTATTCCGATACGGACGTCCTCGCCCAGCAACTTGACAAGCCTTGAGTATTTGCGGTCCATGTCCTCCACCCTGTTATATAGATAGAATACCTGGCCGTTGCGGCTTACCTCCCTGTCGACCGCATCCCTTACGATGTCGCCGTCATATTCCATTACATATGTCTGGATGGGAAAGCGCTTGGCGGGCGGATCCTCGATGACGCTTATGTCCCTTATCCCGGACAGCGACATGTGGAGGGTCCTTGGAATCGGGGTTGCTGTCAGCGCCAGAACATCCACGTCGTTCTTGTAGTTCTTTATCTTTTCCTTGTGCTCGACCCCGAATCTCTGCTCTTCGTCGATTACGAGCAGACCGAGCTTGCTGAAGCCGATGTCCTTCTGAAGGAGTCTGTGGGTTCCGACGACTATGTCTATGCTTCCGGCCTTTAGCCCTGCCGCTGTTCTCTGAAGCTCTTTTTTATTCCTGAACCTGCACATGAGCCCGATTGAAACCGGGAAATTCTTCAGTCTTTCCGTGAATGTGTTGAAATGCTGGTATGCAAGCACCGTCGTGGGCACCAGGAATGCCACCTGCATCCCGTCCATGACGGCCTTGAACGCAGCCCTCAGCGCAACTTCCGTCTTGCCGTATCCGACATCCCCGCAAAGCAGCCTGTCCATTATGGAATCTGATTCCATGTCTTCCTTTATTTCATCTATGCACCTGAGCTGGTCGGGCGTTTCCTCGTATGGGAATTCCTCCTCGAACGAAACCTGCCAGATGGTATCGGCAGAATACCTGCGTCCCTTGATGGCCTTTCTCTTGGCGTAAAGCTCCACGAGTTCCCTTGCTATATCCTTGACGGATTCGCTGACGCGCGCCTTTGCGGTCTCCCAATCGGGGCCGCCGAGCCTTGAAAGCTTAGGGGCACCTCCCCCGCTTCCTATATATTTTTGTATCGAATCAAGTTTGGTGACCGGGATATATACCGAATCCTCGTTCCGGTAAACCACCTTCATGTAGTCGCGCCTTATTCCTGCCGCGACGAGATTTTCTATTCCCGCATACCTGCCTATTCCATGGCTGTCATGAACCACATAGTCGCCGGGCTTTAGGTCGGTGAAAAGGTCCATTCCGGCGGTTTGCCTCCGCCTTTCGATTTCCTTCCTGGTCTTTCTGAATATCTTGCCGCTTCCGACTATGCAAAGGCCTGCCTCAAGTATTTCAAATCCTTCGGCGGGCCCGTTGTCGAGCATGACCACGGTCCCTCCGTGAATTTCACCGCCATAGTTGTTTCTTCCGTGTATTTCTATTCCGTTCTGCGCCAGGTAGTCGCTAATGATCGCACCGCTTTTTGCCGACGGGGCGATGATGGCGATTTTCCTGCCCTTGATCTTCCAGCTGCGGATATCCTCAAGCAGAAGGTCCATCTTTCCGCCGTAGGACGGGTTTTCCCTTGTCAGTATGCTGAACTGCCTGTATAAATCTGTATCGTAATCCGCTCCCGTGACATCGGGAATGACAATCTGCGCTTTTCTGCCACCCATGGCTTCATGGAGTCCCGCAACCATATGGCATGATTCGGGCAGCGCCGACCTTGTCTCAAGCAGCTTTTCGCAGGTTCCGCCGTAATCCTTCATGACCGAGTCCATTTTCGAAAGGCAGCGTTTGTCGTTGTCGATTATGAGTATGGTGTCGCGGTCTATGTATGAGAAGGCATGATCCGTATCCTCCTCCAGTGCAAAATACTTGTCCATCGGGAATTTCATAATGCCGTTTTCGATTTTTTCAAGGTCCCGCATTATCTGCTCTGAAACCGTACCCCTGGCCCTGACCGCCATTGCAATGGAGCCGGTATCGCCGGTCTGCTCATTTACCGGAAGGATCAGGAGCGAATCCGTCTCTTCTTCAGAAAGCTGTGTCCCGGGATCGAAAATCTTGATTTTCTCGATTGCATCCCCGAAAAAGTCAATTCTGTGGGGTTTTGCGGACCCTGGCGAAAACACATCGAGGATATCCCCGCGAACCGCAAACTGCCCTTCGCTTTCAACCATGCCGCATTTCTCGTAGCCGGCCTTTATCAATGAATCGACGAGCGCATCCCTTTCCTGGACAGAATCCCTTTCGATTTTTATTGTCTTTTCAATGAAGCTGCTTTTTTTCCGGACCCTGATGCACATCGCCTCTATGGGCGCTACCGCGACACGGTAGTCGTTCATCGCAAGCCGGTAAAGGGCGCCGACTCTTTCTGTTTCGTATCCATGGCTTTTTGCTTCTATGCTGAACGGCATTATTTCCCTAGCGGGAAAATGAACGGATGATTCAGCGTCGAATATGGAAAGCGCCTCGTGCAGCTTCCTTGCCTTGACCCTGCTGTGGGTTACTATCATGCATCTTTTGCCCGTCTTCTCCGCCAGGGCATACGCAAAGAGCGCCCTTGCCGGATCGACAAGGCCGTTCACCCCCACGGGGCCCTCACCCCTGGCGACGGACTTGATTATTCCGTCGAACTGGGGTATTTCCTGTATCGGCTTTGTAAAAATATTCATCTTATAAATTGTATCTGTTCATCGCAGCCTCGATGCCGTTTTCGATTATCTCCTGAACGGCCATTGAAGCGGATGCGATTCCTCTGAACGCGTCCTCCTGCTGGTCCTTTTTGAATTTTCCCAGAACATAGCCTATTGCATCCGTGCCCTCTGTCGAACCAATGCCAATCCTGACCCTTATGAATTCTTCGCTTCGCAGGTGGAAAAGCAAGGACTTCATGCCGTTGTGCGTACCGGCGCCGCCTTTTTTCCTTATCCTTACCTTGCCAAGTGGTATATCCATGTCATCGTATACGACGATCAGCTTTTCAAGCGGGAGCCCATAATATTCCAAAAGCTCCCTTACACTTTCTCCGCTGGCATTCATGTATGTCTGGGGCTTGGCAAGCATGACTTTCGCGCCGCCTGCTGAAAATTCGCCGGTAAGCGCCTTCCCCCGAAGCTTCCTGACTGCAACCTTGAATTTTTCGGACATATAATCAACCGCCATAAATCCCATGTTATGGCGGGTCTTCCTGTATCTCATTCCGGGATTGCCGAGGCCGACAACCAAAAACCTGTCCATATTCCTCCAAGAAATCCTTCCCAGCCATTATACCATATTATCGCCCGGCTATTTTGCCCCCATGCATTTTACAATTATCAAACAGTTGCCTTGGGCAACTGTTTGATGTTTTTGCCGCTTTTTGCCATCGACCGGTTTATTCCTTGATTGAGATAATGCTTTATTATAGGCCTTTGCGGCTTGATTGCTGTTTTTCCCGTGGAATTATCAAACAGTTGCCTTGGGCAACTGTTTGATGATTCTGCGGCTTTTAGCCATTTCAGGAATATTGCGGAGGAGGATTCATGGGCATAAAAAAACCGCCGGGGATTCCGGCGGTCTTTGATTTGCATTTAGTCTGTGAAGAGCACGTTTTCCGTTTCCCTGTCGAAGACATGGAGTCTGTTTGTATCAAGGGCGATCTTGATTACGTCGCCGGGCCTTGCCTTTGTCCTTGGCTTGACGCGGGCTATCATGTTGGTTCCTTCGATCATACAATATATCAATGCTTCCGGTCCGAGCAACTCGACAACCTCGACATTTGCGTCGACGATTGAATCAGGCATCGAGTCTATGTACATCTGTTCGTCGTGCAGGTGTTCCGGCCTGAGTCCCACAACGATGTCCTTGCCGTCCAGTCCCTGTCCCGTTATTTTCTTCGCCCTGTTTTCGGGAAGCTTGATCCTTGAGTTTCCTATTACGAGATATATGTCTTTTCCTTCTTCCGCTATTTTCCCGTTTACGAAGTTCATCTGCGGTGTGCCGATGAAACCGGCGACATACATGTTCAACGGATTCTCGTACATGGCCTGCGGGCTGTCGACCTGCTGTATGAAGCCGAGCTTCATACAAACGATCCTGGTTCCCATGGTCATGGCCTCTACCTGATCGTGCGTAACGAAAAGAATCGTTGTATGCAGTCTCTGGTGAAGCTTTATGAGCTCAACCCTCATCTGTCCCCTCAGTTTCGCATCAAGGTTGGACAAAGGTTCGTCCATGAGGAATACCTTCGGTTCGCGGACTATCGCTCTTCCGAGGGCAACCCTCTGCTGCTGTCCACCGGACAGAGCCTTGGGTTTTCTGTCGAGAAGATGCTCGATCTCGAGGATCCTTGCGGCTTCGTGAACCCTTTTCTTTATCTCATCTTTAGGGGTTCTTCTGAGTTTGAGTCCGAAGGCCATGTTGTCGAATACCGTCATATGCGGATACAGGGCGTAGTTCTGGAAAACCATGGCTATGTCCCTGTCCTTCGGCTGAATGTCGTTTACAAGCTTGTCCCCGATATAAATTTCGCCTGCGGTTATATCTTCCAGGCCGGCGACCATTCTAAGTGTAGTTGTTTTTCCGCATCCGGACGGTCCCAGCAGAACCAGGAATTCCTTGTCTTCAATTGAAAGGTTGAAGTCGGAAACGGCTGTGATACCACCTCGCGAGGGTTCGTATTTTTTATATACGTTTCTCAATATTACTTTTGCCATTTTCATTCCTCCCGATATTCTATAAAACTTATAACTAATATTAACATTTCCGCCGTTATGTTATAAGTGCTGATATTTACAAAAAAACATTTGCGTATTTGTATGATTTGCATAAAGCCGTCGACAAATGCTTCCGTTTCAAATTCCCATTAAAAACTTGTTGCATTATTATGCATTATTTTGTATAATTATGAAAAATTATTGGTTCAAACGGAATGCGGCCGTTTTGGTATAATTGATTGTGTGAGGTGCTTCATGATAAGGACAGGAATTATTGGCGCGACTGGTTACGCCGGCGTCGAATGCGTCAGGCTTCTTTCGGCCCACCCCGGTTTTGACGTATCATGCCTGGTTTCAAAAAGCTTCGAGGGCTTTAAAATTTCAGATGTCTATCCCAGCCTGGCCGGAATATGCGACATCGCCTGCGAGGCGCTTGACTATGACATCATATTGAATAAGGCCGACTGTTTCATCTCTGCGCTTCCCCATGCTGCGAGCCAGGAAGTCGTGCATACCCTTGTCATGGCCGGCAAGAAGGTCGTTGACCTAAGCGCCGATTACAGATATTCATCGGCGTGCTTGTATGAGAATACATATAATTCACAGCACCATTATCCTGAACTTTTGGAGAAAGCCGTATACGGGCTTCCCGAGTTCAACCGTGAAAAGATCAGGGATGCGGTTCTTGTGGCTAATCCGGGATGCTATCCCACATGCTCCATACTCGGCCTCGCCCCTCTGGTCGCCAAAGGTCTGATTGACAACGGGACAATAACCATCAGTGCGGTTTCCGGGGTATCCGGGGCCGGACGAAAGACGGAGCTTGATTATCAGTTCTGCGAGTGCGACGGCAACTTCGCCCCGTATAAGATAACAGGCCACCGCCACACAACCGAGATCGAGGAGCAGCTGTCGATCCTCGCCGGAACCAATATTGCCGTTGGGTTCACCCCACACCTCGCCCCCATGAAAAGAGGCATGTCGGCAACGATATTCGCAAAGGCGGTCAAAAAGACATCATCATCCGGACTTATAGATATGTATAAGGAATTTTATAAAGGCAACCCGTTTATCAGAATCAAGGAAGGGGGAGCGATTCCTTCCATAAAAGCTGTTGCGGGATCGAACTTCGCTGACATAGCGCCTTTCTACGACGGGCGCCTTGATAGAATAATAGTGGTTTCCGCAATAGACAATCTTGGAAAGGGTGCTTCATCCCAGGCCGTTCAGAACCTGAATATAATGTATGGATATGACGAGACGGCCGGATTGATGAATGCAGGCGCATATATATGAGGAGCGACGAGATGGAAAAGATAATAAAGAAAGCCGGGATTCTTATAGAGGCCCTCCCCTATATACAAAGGCTGTACGGCAAGACCGTTGTTATAAAGTACGGTGGGAACGCAATGGTGAACGAATCCCTCAAGGACTCCGTCATGGAGGATGTCACACTGCTCAAGTACATCGGGATGAATCCGATCCTGGTGCACGGCGGCGGTCCGGACATTTCCGTCATATTGAAAAAATCCGGCATCGAGAGCCGGTTCGTCAACGGACTTCGCGTCACGGACGAAGCGACGATGGAAATAGTGCAGATGGTGCTTGTTGGAAAAACCAACAAGGACATCGTTTGCCGGATAGGTAAAAAAGGCGGCAAGGCAATCGGGATATCCGGAATTGACGCCGGTATAATCAAGTGCAAAAAGCATTATCCGGAAGTGGATGGAATAAAAACCGACATAGGCTTTGTCGGCGAAATAACGGGGATAGATTCACAGTCATTGCTTCGGCTGGCATCGAATGACTACATCCCCGTCATAGCGCCCATAGGCCTTGGCGAAGACGGCAAGACCTACAATATAAACGCCGATACCGTGGCAGGCGAAATAGCCAGCGCCCTGAAGGCGGAAAAACTCATTCTCCTCACCGATGTGGAAGGGGTCAGGACCTCTGACGAATCAGGCGGAGGCATACTCCACGCCCTGTCCATCAAGGAAGTTCACGAAATGATAGGCAAGGGAATCATCGAGGGGGGCATGATCCCGAAGGTTCTCGGCTGCGTCAATGCAATAGAGAACGGCGTGGGAAGAACGCATATAATCGACGGACGCATCCCCCACTGCATACTTCTTGAAATATTCACCAACAAAGGCATCGGCACGATGATTTCCGCCGACAAGGATGTATATTTCAAGGACGAAAAAGTATGGGAGAACAGCTGATGGACATATTGCTGTCCGTTCATGACGGAATCATAAAGGACAAATACTTCCCGGGATACATAGTTGATGCCCTGGGAAAGCTGGGCTCCATATGGCAGAATGAGAAGAGCGAGCCATGGACGGAGGAAGAGCTTGCCGAAAACATAAAGGGAATGGATGTCTGTGTAACACACTGGCATTCGCCCAAAATAACTCCTGCGGTTCTTGCGAACGCCGACCGCCTGAAGCTTGTGGCCCACTGCGCCGGAAGCGTGTACAATATTGTTTCACCCGAGGTTTTTGAAAAAGGAATCACGGTCATCGGCGCCAACAGGATCATGGCAAGGGCGGTCGCCGAGGGAACCCTTGCCATGATTCTGTTGGCGCCGATG
>JAWOIG010000152.1:0-14764 GCA_046484775.1 Clostridia bacterium
GGAGGATAAGCGGCGACAGGAAATGGATTGAATCATACTGGGATAAAATGAAGGCAAGCCTTGATTACTGCATACGCACATGGGATCCAAAAAGGCGGGGGGTTCTGTCGGAACCTCATCACAACACTTATGACATAGAGTTCTGGGGACCGGACGGAATGTGCTCGTCCTTTTATCTGGGTGCTCTGAAAGCCGCAGTCATTATAGGAAATGAACTTGGACATGATGTTGCACAATACCGGGAGCTTTTTGACAAGGGACGACTTTATGTTGAGGAAGAGCTGTTCAACGGGGAATATTTTTATCAAAAGGTGGAATGGGAAACCCTTGATGCACAGATTGACCTTTCGGGCGAAAGCGGTACCGCACGGCAAATCATCGAAAGCGAAGGTCCACGGTATCAGTACGGTACCGGTTGTCTTTCAGACGGCATTATCGGCGCATGGCTTGCAAAGGTATGCGGGCTGGGTGATATCCTTGACCCTGATAAAATCAAGAGCCACCTGAACTCTGTTTACAAGTACAATCTGAAGCACTGCCTGACCGATCATGCAAATCCCCAGCGTCCGGGTTTCGCAATCGGAAACGAGGGTGGTTTGCTTGTCTGCACCTGGCCGCATGGAGGACGCCCGACGCTGCCGTTCATTTACTGCGACGAGGTTTTCACCGGAATAGAATATCAGGTCGCCTCTCATCTTATGATGATGGGCGAGGTGGAAAATGGCCTGGATATAGTCAGAACATGCCGCGGCAGGTATGATGGTGTGAAAAGAAATCCATTCAACGAATACGAGTGCGGGCATTGGTATGCCAGGGCATTGGCTTCATATTCCCTGCTCGAAGGCTTTGGTGGAGCACGCTACGACGCCGTTGAAAAGACTCTGTATATAAGTGATTCCAAGAATGATTTTAAATCTTTTTTATGTACGGCGACAGGTTATGCAACGGTCGGCATCCGGGAAGGAACGCCTTTTTATGAAGTCAAATTTGGGGAAATGGATGTTGAGACAATCAAACGCGAATGTATTTCATCCGAATTTGAAGCCTGATACAATCCTGTTATTTTTCCGGAGCGGCTTTTTTCCTGAAAAGGGCAAGTATTCTGTCGCTCATCCATTCCTCGAGCTTGTCCGGCCAACGAATGGATACGAAAAGTAAAAAGGCTGAAACACCCCCGATAATAATCCAGCCCCATATGGGAACTGCGATTGCTCCCGATCCGACAAGCGCGCTGAACACCAGCCCCCATGGACGTGTAGCCAGCACCAATATAAAGAATCCGGGAAACCTGATGGAGCTGAGGCCCGCCATTAGGCAAAGCAAGTCATCAGGGAAAAATGGCATAAGGAACATCATGAACAACACCCAGAACTGCCTTGAGGACATCCTGCCCATATACTTTTCGACCCGTTTTTCTCCTATCATCCGCACGACCAGCGGGCGGCCAAGATATTTGGCAAAAAAGAACAGCATTATCGAACCCGTCAGAACCGCTGCTATTGATATTAGCATTGCGGGCCAGAATCCAAAGAACATCCCGCCGAAAAGAGTAGTTACGCTCCCGGGAAGCGGTGCGAGTATCACCTGCGCCACCTGGAGAAAATAGAATGCCAGGGGAGCCCATGCTCCGAATCCGGAAACATACTCCTGAAGTTCCTCTACGGAATCGAACATTGAAAACCAGCCGTTCGCCTTTCCGACAAAGAACAATACGACCACTGCAACAATAATTGCCAGCAATGCCGCTCCCGACCATATGCGGTTTTTATCCACCTTGAATTTTTTCAATGACCCGCTCCTTTATTGTTTTCACTTGAATTCTACCACATGCACATTCGGACGTGAAAAAAATGTATTATGAAGCAATACCTTATAAACAGCCTCTGCATATCAAATCTCCGTATATAATTCAAATGATATATTGAATGATCCGTCACGGACGGAAAAGTTGCTTCCGGACGACCGGACCGGGGATCAACTATCACGGCAACCCTTCATTTATAGTGCCTGCCACATCAAATTTCTTGGCAACCAAACAAATGTAAAAAATATTGAAAAAATCTATTGACCATCGTGGTCAGTTGTGTTAATCTCTTGTTGACCAGGTTGGTCATATGTTGGCGGATGGTTTTGATATGGATGATGTTTTAAAAAATATGGATTCCGATAAGAAAGAGCGCATAATAAACAGCGCTCTGAAGGAATTCGGTGAAAGAGGCTTTGCCAGGGCTTCCACAAACAGCATCGTCAGGGATGCAGGAATTTCCAAAGGCCTTCTTTTCCATTATTTTGAAAATAAAAAGAATCTTTTGGATTATCTTGAAAAGCATGTTACCGGTACGATTGTTTCGGCGATACAGAACGAACTCGACTGGGAAGAGACCGATTTTTTCAACCGGCTGAAAAATGTTTCAATGATAAAGGGCCGGCTTTCGCTCCATTATCCGTATATTTTCAAGTTTTATACGCGAATAATTCAGGATAAGTCTCCTGATGAAATCGTGGAATACAGCAAGAGCAACGCCCCCGGTCTGATGGAAAAAATATATATCCACAATATAGACTATTCAAAATTCAAGCCGGGCATGGATATGCAGCACGTAATGAAAATCATCACTTGGGTTATTGAAAAATACGGCACGGAGCTTTTGGATGAATTAATGAAAACCGGCGGGGATATTGACTTTCCTGCCATCGATGAGGATTTCAACAAGTACCTTGATATATTGCGGGCTGCTTTTTACAGCGGCGACTAAAAAAAAGCGGCCTGCGGCGGATTGAAAACAAAATGTGGAAGGAGCATGGGCAATGATTAAAGTGAAGAATTTGTATCATTCCTACAGCCGGGATGAAAGGTATGCGGTCAAGGACGTAAGTTTCGAAATTGAAAAGGGAGAGATCTTTGGTTTCCTTGGGCCTTCAGGTGCAGGAAAATCAACAACGCAAGGTATTTTGAGTGGTTTGCTTCGGCTTCAAAAAGGTGAGGTTACCGTTGCAGGATACAATGTGAAGAAAATCTCAAACAAAATGTTCAATCAGATCGGAATGTCATTTGAGCAATCCAATGTGTACAACAAGCTGACGGCACGAGAGAACCTTGCATTCTATCGAAAGCTGTTCGATGTCGAAACCAGGGATCCCGACGAGTTGCTTGAATTGGTCGGCCTTGCCGACAAAGCGAAGATTAAGGCCGGCGAGTTTTCCAAGGGAATGAAGCACCGCCTTACTTTCGCACGTTCTATGATCAACAATCCGGCAATATGGTTTCTTGACGAACCGACGACCGGCCTCGACCCCGCAATCGCCGCAACTATCAAGGATATAATATGGGACCAGAAGAAAAGGGAAGTCACAACCTTTCTGACTACGCACAACATGTTCATCGCCGATGAATTATGCAACCGGGTTGCATTCATAGTCGACGGCGAAGTCAAGCTGATTGATTCCCCCAGAAACCTGAAGCTGCAATATGGGTCCAGATTCGTGGATATCGAATACATCGGCAACAATGGCCTGGTTAAGGAATCCCTGTCAACCGTCGACGACAAGGACAAGGCCCGGATAAAACATATAATAGACAATAACGAAATACAGACCATGCACACAAAGGAAGCAACCCTTGAAGAAATCTTCATCAAGGTAACCGGAAGGGGGCTGATCTGATATGAAGCTATGGTACAGTTTCCTCAAGGAGCTGCAGCTTTCATCCAAGGGTTTCTACTTCTATGTAGAGATAATCATGGCAATCATAATGCTGGTTGTCGTTCTATTTGTTATTCCCGAGAATTTCGACAAGAGGGGGACGGAATACATTTACATCGGACTTCCGGAGCCCGCCTCCGGTGTCATGCTCGGCAGGCTTCTTGATTCTGACACGGATGGAATCGCCGAATCAGTCCGAATAAAGGTTAAGGGTGAAGAAATTTCCGTGGATTATTTTGAGTCGGAGGAGAGCAAGGTATATGTCGCAAAAAGCGAAGGCGACTTGATTAAGCTTGCCGATTCAAAGAAGCAGCCGGGAATTGCCATAATCCTGAATGAAGCAGGCTCCATTCATTACAAGTATTATCTGCAGGGTTATGAATCACAGAAACTAAAGAACCTCTATTTGGTTGCGGCAAACAGGGACCTGGCTTCACTTCAGGAAGGAATAAACAGCCAGGAAGTCCGCACGATGTCCGAAGATTATGAAGTCCTGAGCGACAGGGCCAACACCATCCCGGCGATACTTGCGTTCAATGGAAGCTTCATGGGCATGTTCATCATCGCGGCGTATATTTTTCTTGATAAAAGCGCCGGCATCATAAAGGCTTACGCGGTGACCGCATCAACCGTATGGCAGTATCTCATGAGCAAGGTTCTTGTCATTACCCTTACAACCATCATAACAAGCCTGATTGTTGTGATTCCGGCCCTGGGAGGAAAGCCGGATTATCCACTGCTTCTGCTTTTCCTCGTTACGACAGGCTTTTTTGCATCAGCCCTTGGCTTGCTTGTTTCTAGTTTCTTCAAAAGTCTCAACCAATCATTCAATGCCATTTTTGGACTTCTCATCGCCATGATGCTGCCGAGCATAGCCTACTTCATACCCGGCTGGGAGCCTTTTTGGATAAAATTCATTCCATCATACCCAATATTGCAAGGGTTCAGGGAAATAATCCTTGACAATGGTGATGTTTCATATGTTCTGTTTGCTTCGCTTGGGTTTTTCATTGCGGGATCGTTGTTGTTCATGTGGTCGAATTACAGGCACAAGGGTTTGCTGACTGCTTGATTTAGGGAGAGGAGAAAGATATGTTAAAGAAAATCACGGCGGTTTTTCTGAGGGATCTAAAGGTCAATACCCGTGATCTGATCTCTCTTTATATCCTCGTTGTTCCGGTATTGTTCGCAGTTTTTATAAACTTGCTTACCCCGGGGATAAATGATACGACCGTCAGGCTGGCCATGATAGACGGCGACAATTTATCACAGGTGGAATATCTTGAGAATTTTGCAAATGTATCGTTGTTTAAAAATGCAGCGGATGTCGAGGAAAGGGTTGGAAGAAGGGATAATTTCATAGGAATACTTCCCGGGGACGATGGATACTATATTTTCGCACAGGGAAACGAACCGGAATATTTTATTGATTTTGTAAAGATGCTGAAGACATTTTTCGAAACCGGGGCAAGCATCGAGGATTCGACCGCGGAAATAATAGAATTCGGAAGGGAAACCCCTCCTCTGAAAAAAATGCTTGTCAATATCAGCATACTCTTCACATCGGTTCTCGGCGGGATGATGATAACGTTGAATGTCGTCGAGGAAAAGGCTGACAATACCATAAGCGCCATGAACGTATCCCCTATCTCGAGAACAGGCTTCATACTTGGGAAAAGCCTTATGGGTATCACGATGCCCATTTACGGATCGCTTGCCATACTGCTTATAACCGGATACGGCAGTGTCAATATAGCACAGATGTTGCTGCTTATTCTTTCTGCGGCAATTCTCAGCATGATGATTGGTTTCATAGAGGGGCTTAACAACGACGATATGATGACCGCGGCAGGCAGTTTCAAGCTGGTGTTCATGCCTTTGGCCGGTGCAATCGCAGCCGCCGAGGCGCTGTCTGATAAATGGCAATGGGTGGCGTGGTGGGTCCCATATTATTGGGCTTACAAGGGAAACGACTCGGTTCTTTCACAATCATCGACATGGGGCCAGGTTCTGCTTTACACGGGGATAATCCTCGGGATGTGCGGGCTCGTTTATCTGATACTTGCGCCAAGGATACGGGCCGGTCTTGAAAAAGGTTAGGAAGAACTAGCTTCGTGCCATTATACTAGCGAAAGGAGAAAATTTATGAACGGATGGGTTATAGGCGGAATACTCTGCATGCTGTACGCAGGAATTGTTTCATTCCTTGCATACAAAAAATCACCCGGGTTGATCAAAGTCGTAAAAATGAAGATGGGCAAAAAAATGACGGAAAAAGGCGCAATAACGACATGCTATGTGATGTCGGGCATAGTCTTTATTGCCGGAATAATATTTTTCATCATCTCCTGACCCGGAATCGTAAAAAGCGTTATCAAACAGTTGCCTTGGGCAACTGTTTGAACATCTAGCCCGGTAGTGTATCCTGGACTGTTTACCGTTGTTTTTCTTTTGAAAATACCGATGCGCATTTAGCTTGTGATATAATTGGATTAGCTTTTTACGGAGGTTTACATGAAAAACAGCAAAGCCGGCTGTTCCGTGGGATTCCTTGTTGCCGCTGCCATCTTCATAATTGTACTTTTTGCTTTCAAAAACCTATTATGGTGGATGCTTGGCATACTGGTTGTATTCGCCATATCCGCATCCGTCATGCTTGCCGTGTACAATTCCCGGCAGAAGAAAATGAAGAAGCGCTTTGTAACAGAGGGTGTAACTGAAGGTGATGTCGACAGATTCATTTCCGAAAGTAATCTCAGGCTTCAGTCAATCAGAAGAAATTATTACAAACTAAGGGACGACGGCATGAGGAAGGAACTCGACCTGATCTCAGACCGCTACAAACAGATTACTAGAATAATCAAGGAGGATCCCGCCGATTTCAAGTCCGGCCGGCGTTTCATCAACCTGCTGCTGACATCCCTGGAACGAATAACGGACAATGCAGTCCGCATTTTTGAGTCTTCCGTCACCGGTATTTCCGATTCCGTTGCCGTTGCTAATGCTTACGAATCCCTTGTCTTGCTGCGGGTTTCCGCTGAAAATCAAATGGACAAGTTCAATCAGAACAATATCCTTGAGCTTGATGTTGAGCTTGAGGTGTTGAAAAAGACCCTTGCGGCGCGCGGTCTGCTGGATGATAAAACAAATAATGATGCACACAAAGAGCAAGAAGGAGATCCCATATGAATGAGAAAAAAGAATTGCAGGTATTGAAGAATGAAGTTGTCCTGACCACTTTCTCACCTGAAGACATGAGGAGGGTTGGCGAAATCGCAGCTTCCGTCGATATCCATGATTCACAGGCAATCATAGAATACGGCGTTGGCGCCCAGTCTGACATTGCCGATTTTTCCGACAACGTACTTGAGCAGGTCAGGAGCAAGGACAGCGGATTTGCGGGAGAAGCCCTGACTAACCTTATGGTCAATGTCAAGGAAATCGATGTTGACAGCCTTACCAAGGCATCTTCAGGCGGTCTGTTCCGGAATTTGTCGAGAAGAGTCAAAAAATTCCTGGGCAGGTACAACAAGCTTTCCGTTCAGATTGACTCTATTGTCGAAAAGCTGGAAAGCACGCGGGATTCACTTTTCAGGGATGTGGAATTACTGGATCAACTTTACGACAAGAATTACGACTATCTGAAAGAGCTCGATATCTACATAGCAGCGGGCGACATGAAGATCCGGGAAATTCACGAAACTATATTGCCGGCATTGCGCGAGATCGCAGAGCTTGCCGATGATTCTGTCAAAGCCCAGGAGCTACGGGACATGGAATCCATGGTCGACAGGTTCGAGAAGCGGGTCCATGACCTGAGGCTGTCTCGTATGGTTGCAATCCAGTCAATGCCTCAGATCAGGCTTGTACAGAACAACGACCAGGTACTTGTTGAAAGGATTCAGTCCTCCATTCTCAACACGATTCCCTTATGGAAGAGTCAGATTGTCATCGCGATAACTCTTTTCCGTCAAAGGTCGGCCTTAAAAATACAGAAGGAAGTAACCGATACCACTAATGACCTCCTTCTGAAGAATTCCGAAATGCTGAAGACCGGCACGATTGAAACCGCAAAGGAAGCCGAAAGGGGTATTGTTGAAATCGAAACTCTGCGTCAGGTTAATTCGGATCTTATAGAGACCATAACCGAAAGTCTTCGGATCCAGCAGGAAGGCCGTGTTGCACGGGCCAATGCCGAAAAGGAATTGAATGTGCTTGAGGCGGAATTAAAGCAAAAGCTGATGGAAGCAAAAAAGCAATAATTTCCGGTTTTGCCGGATCTTCAGCCAGTGCTGCTGGTTTTTATTGATTAACGCCGTACATTCCCATGATGTGCGGCGTTAACTATAGGTTTATTTCCCTGGCATGCAATAATTTTACACTTTGTACGTCTAAAGTATGAAACGGTTAAAAAAGCGAAAGGACAGCCGGATTGAGCAATTTGATAGGAGATTTCATCTCAGAAAATTTCAATAAACTCAAAAGACACCTGCAGTACTCTTTTGAGGAGCTCAGTGAAGCTGATGCCGAGGACATCATACAGCACACGATACTGAAAGTCCTGGGAAGCGGTAGAAGCAGCAGCATAGAGTATCTTTCTTCATACTTCTACAAAGCCATTTCCAACAGCGCAACGGATCATTTCAGAAAAAGCAACAGGATTGTGCCGCTGGATAACGTTGAACCGGGGAATACCAGGAATGCCGAGGACGATATACTTAACTCTGAACTTGGCGGCCAAATAAGGGTCGCCCTTGAACAGCTGGATGAGAAATCGCGGTTCATCTTTGTCGAAACTGAAATTAACGGCAGGAGCTACATGGAAATTTCACACGAGACCGGCGAGCCGGTTGGAACCTTGCTTTCAAGAAAAAGCCGTGCAGTTGCAAGACTTAGGAATTTATTAAATGATTATGTAAAAGACGGAGGTATATCATGACAAACAGTTGCAGTAATTTTTTTAGCAAAAGAAAACCGCTTAAAATAGTGGGAATGGTTATAGGCGGCATCATTGTTGCCGCTCTGCTGGCTTTCCTTCTCGGCTGGATTATTATGCTTCTTTGGAATTGGCTGATGCCGGCGTTGTTCGGACTTGGAACAATTACTTATTGGCAGGGATTCGGCATATTCTTCTTTGCCAAGCTGATTTTTGGCTTCTCCGGAGGGCATTCGGAAAGCGGCCATAAGGAAAAAAAGAAAAGCGGTACAATAAGGAGTGAAATAGGGAAGGAAATCAGGGAAGAGTTCCGAAAGGAATTCAGGAAGGCCCACGAAGAAGACCGCACGTTCAATGAGTGCTATGAGGGCAAATATGAAGAGTGGTGGGAAAGCGAGGGCAAGTCGAAATTTGATGAGTATATAAAAAAGAATGATGGGTGTGAAGAAAAGGAAGAAACGGATAAAGAAGAATAATATCCACTTCCATAAAATTTGTATTTATCATATGTATGGACCGGAGGGGTTTTCCTCCGGTTTTTTTATATTCCGGTTATAAAAATCAATCCTGCTATTTAATGCTTGCTGAATAACTTTAAATGCCTCGCTTATAGTCTCGTTATGCATTCCCAAGCGGTTCAGGTGCAAGCTTTTCTCAGTAAAAGAGTTAAAACCCTTGCGCCTTCACGGGCCTTTTGCTTTTACTTTGCCTGATTCAGCCCTCCAATAATAAAGGACATGTATTGAAACCAAATATATATTGAATGTTTTCAGTCCATACGGCTGATGCCTATGCTGAACATCTATAATCCCTTGTTATTCAGCACTCCCTATTTATGGTTTTTCAACCATTCAAGCGCTGCGTTTGCATAAACTGCCGCTCCCGCGGGAAGAGTGTTCTCATCAAACAATGCCCCTGTTGGCGATACCGAAGAACCCCATATTTTCCCCCTGCAGATTGATTTATTTACTTAATTCTGTGGCGTTATCCTCCGCCTGTCAAAAAAGTAATATTGCTTTTTGTTTTTGCAATGCTTTCCAAAACCTCTCCATTCCCACACATTTATTGAACACTAGTCTTGTTTATTTTTACATAAGACCCTGTCTTTAGCGAATTCGGTTAATTTATTTTGAAATCCGGATCCGATTCATGCGAATTTTTCTCAAAAACGCATTATAATTGATATATATTATTTTAAAGGGATTGATAAAATGAAAAAGATTCGAAAATGGTTTTTATCGGGGCTTGCGGTTATTCTTCCCGTAGGTCTGACTGCATTTATTCTTGTCTGGCTGTTCAACCTTCTTGATGGCATACTGAGGAATTTGATCGCCTGGGTTTTCGGAAAGGATATTCCCGGTCTGGGGCTGCTTTTCCTACTGATATTCATTTTACTGGTCGGATTGTTCACCTCTAACTTTATCGGTGGCAAGATTACCGTTTGGTTCGAGAAAATCATCGGTAAAATACCCCTGATTAAAACCGTATACAATCCTCTGAAAAACATTATTTCAGGATTGTCAAGCGATACGGCGGGAAGCTTCATGAAGGTAGTTGTGGTTGAGTTTCCGATGAAAGGCTCAAAGAGCATCGGTTTTATAACAAACACCAACTTTTCAATAGGAGGCGAGGACAAGATAAGCGTTTTCATTCCAACCACTCCGAATCCTACAAATGGATTTTTGATAATGCTTGACAAGGATGATGCGGAAATTCTTGATGTTACTGTAAATGAAGGACTCAACATGGTTGTCTCCATGGGGAGTTCCATAGAAGGAAAAATTAGAACACTATAGTCTTTCTCTTAATATGGAATTGGTTCAGATTTAGTAATTTGGCTTTAAGCATTTTGCTGAGCACTTTGTTTGCATACGCCTTAACTATGTGTTCCTCTTGTATATATGGTGTCGAATTCTTTCTCATATTTTAAGAATGTTTCCACAATCAACGGATTAAACTGCTTATTAGGTTCTTTTATAATTATTATTTTAGTTTCATTATGAGAATAAGAATCTTTATAAACACGTTTTGAGCGCAAGGCATCGTATACATCGGCAAGTGCCATTATTTGAGCCGATAATGGAATATCGTCTCCGTGCAAATTGTCTGGATAACCGCTTCCATCCCATTTTTCATGATGAGACCTTGCTATTTCAATACCCATTTTGACAAAATAATTGCCCGGGTAATTTTGATATACTTCTTGTAATGTATTGGAGCCTATTATTGTATGTTTCTGTATTTCTTGAAACTCTTCAGTCGTCAACCGACCGGGCTTTAAGAGGATTATATCTCTTATCGCAACCTTGCCAATATCATGCAAAGGACTTGCTTTCTGAAGAACATCAATGAATTCTAAGCTTATTAAGTCTTTATAGTCGGAACACAGGCTCAGCTTTTCAGCAATTAGTCGACAATAAATTTGTATGCGTTTTAAATGGTCTCCTGTATCTTCATCACGGACCTCTGCCAACTTTGCCAATTCAAAAATAGTTGCCATCTGTGATTCTGAAATTTCTTTCACTTTTTCTTTAACCATTTGTTGTAAATTATTGTTATACTTCTCAAGCTTTATTCGTTCTGTGGCCCGCTTGTCCTTCTCATTGTTTTGAAAAGCCAGTTCCTTATTTGCTATGGCCAGCTCTGCCGACCGCTTTTCCTTCTCCTTGTTTTGAAAGGCCAGCTCCTTATTTGCTATGGCCAGTTCTGCAGCCCGTTTATCCTTCTCATCATTTTGAAAGGCCAGTTCCTTATTTGCTATCGCCAGCTCTGCAGCCCGCTTCTCCTTCTCATTGTTTTGAAATGCCAGCTCCTTATTTGCTATCGCCAGCTCTGCAGCCCGCTTTTCCTTCTCCTTGTTTTGAAAGGCCAGCTCCTTATTTGCTATGGCCAGCTCTGCAGCCCGCTTGTCCTTCTCATTGTTTTGAAAAACAAGCTCCTTATTTGCTATGGCCAGCTCTTCCGACCGCTTTTCCTTCTCCTTGTTTTGAAAGGCCAGCTCCTTATTTGCTATGGCCAGTTCTGCCGCCCGCTTGTCCTTCTCATTGTTTTGAAAAGCCAGCTCCTTATTTGCTATGATCAGTTCAGCTTCTCGCTTATCCTTCTCTATATGTTGAAAAGCCAGCTCCTTATTTGCTATGGCCAGCTCTTCCGCCCGCTTGTCCTTCTCATCATTTTGAAATGCCAGCTCCTTATTTGCTATGGCCAGTTCTGCCGCCCGCTTTTCCTTCTCATTGTTTTGAAAGGCCAGCTCCTTATTTGCTATGGCCAGCTCTTCCGCCCGCTTTTCCTTCTCATTGTTTTGAAAGGCCAGCTCCTTATTTGCTATGGCCAGCTCTTCCGCCCGCTTTTCCTTCTCCTTGTTTTGAAAGGCCAGCTCCTCATTTGCTATGGCCAGCTCTTCCGCACGCTTGTCCTTCTCATCATTTTGAAAGGCCAGTTCCTTATTTGCTATGGCCAGATCTTCCGCCCACTCATCCTTCTCATCATTTTGAAATTCCCGTTCCTTATTTGCTATGGCCAGCTCTTCCGCCCGCTTTTCCTTCTCCTTGTTTTGAAAGGCCAGCTCCTTATTTGCTATGACCAGCTCTGCCGCTCGTTTTTCCTTCTCATCATTTTGAAAAGCCAGCTTTTTATTTGCAATAGCTAACGCTACTGATAGTTTATCCATTTCTTCAATCTCATCAGGTTTTGTGTTTTGAATATCTGTTGAAGGTTCTAAAATTGAATCTCTATTTATACCGTCGTTCATTAAAATTGTCCTCCAATTATTCATGATTACTTATTACCCAAATTTGATGAAATTATTTAATAAAAAACCGAGAAATTTCCCTCTGGGCTTTCTTTCTCGCAATAATGAGCGCAAAGGCGAGGGATCAATCGGTGGATATTTTAGCGAGAACCAAATATGTACCTTGTCGTATCACTGATAATTATGCATTGACAATGAATGTGACAGCAATAATCATTCAGTATTCGTCAGGATCATTGAAAGGGGAATAACGCAAACCCCTGTATATCTTGCATGGCAATATATCTCCTGACAAAATAAGAACATATGTTTGGTTATTCATTCGAAAATAGGCTGTGGGAGATAAAATCAGTAAATATGTAAATCAACGTGGCTGCATTGAACAAGAAGCCCCCACTTCATTAATCGGTGGGAGTATTTCACCAACATCGGTCTTTTCCTTTGAGTTTTAAAATGAAAGTTTGAACTCTGTTTTCTCTTTGAAGAACCCCATAGAAGGAAAGCTTATGGCTCAAGGGTCTTTCACTTAAAATGAAATTGTTGAATTTGTTCTATAATCCGGCTTTCATTAGTTCAAAAAGCGCCGGATATGCAGATAGAACAAGTATCTGCAGTCCTGTGGCAAGGTCAAGGAAACCGTGTCCGACCATCAGTGGGGGAAGATCTTTCTTTTTGAAGTAAACAATCCCAAGCACCAATAAAAGCGGTAGGAAGGATAAAAATCTGAACAAAATATGCTTCCAGTCAATCAAAAATGGGATGAAGCTATGCTGAAGCGCATAAAAAAACACAGTATATGCAACAGCAAGCACTTTTCTCCCTGTAATTTTTTCAATTCCATTAAGCGAGTACCCGAAATATAGCGGAAACTCTGCAAAAATTATTGTAATTGGAAGCAATACTGCATTTATCGCCGCAATCCACAGAGGAATCGGACTTATCAGTCCCACGGGCATATAACCGTATATGATGTAACCCGCAGCCGCCATTCCGCCAATACCCAGGAAAAGCATTAACAGAGTTATGGGCGCGGTGTTCTTTATTTTGATTCTCCCTTTTTCATATCCAATTATATCTTTATATGTCTTTCCTTCCGATCTGAATACAATAATAAGCAATACTATCGTGAGAATATTACATGCTGTGCATATTACAGACCACCATCTTGCGGCTTCCGCGAGCGTTTGTCCGCTTATCAATGAAAACAGCAATCCTGCCATAATAAAAAGCACGCTTCTGAAAATCGGCAATATGAATGGGTATGTTTTGTTCAATTTTTCGTTCCTTTCTGTTTTGACTGAAAATATGCCGAAAACCCCGGAAAATCCGGGGTTTTCGGACAAAGTGTGGCGGAGAAGGAGGGATTCGAACCCTCGCTGGAGTTACCCCCACTAACGATTTAGCAAACCGCCCCCTTGAGCCTACTTGGGTACTTCTCCACATCTGGCGGAGAGACTGGGATTCGAACCCAGGATAGGGTCACCCCTATGCCGGTTTTCAAGACCGGTGCCTTCAACCAACTCGACCATCTCTCCAAACACGTATATAGTAATATAACAAAATCATATATCCCTGTCAATTAATAAAATTGCCCGGATTTAGGTACCCGGATATAAAATTATGATTATTGGCGAAATAAAATAGACAATGCGTAAAATGACATATATTGTTATTTATTAACGGTTGATCTCAGTACTTCTTTTTCTTCTTCCGACAATGTTATTTCACAGCCTCCCAGCTTGATCTCCCTAAGATAAATCGAACTTCCTTCCCTCATATGAATATTAGTGAGTATAACCCCTGAATTCTCTTCATTCAGCATAACAAGTGAAAAACTTAGGTTTCCACCTATGTCTTCCGTTGAATTATATCTTATGTAGCCAACTTTCTTAATATTCTTTCTTCGTTCCCAGTTAATAATGCCTATGCTCTTTTCCATTTCCTCATGCTGATCCATATTTTCACTGATTTGATCGGCCACCATTCGGACTAGGTCTGCATATTCCTTTGTCTTGCCTGCTTTTTGTAAAAGCTTGCTTATGTTTCTATATGATTTTCTTTTGGAAATCATCGAAGACACAATCGTGCCGGCAATAATGCCAGAAACGGATCCGGCGCCTATGCATACCAATATAAGGGTTGTTTCATTCATTTATCTTTCCTCTGTATTCTTTAGTTTACTTTTTTATAATATCTATTATTCTGTTAAGGCCTTCCATCGAATAGTATTCAATTGTTATTTTACCCTTGTGGATGTCCCTTGAAATACTTACCTTCGTGCCCAGTTTCTTCGCAAGATCATTTTCTACCCTCCTGAACTCTTCCTCATACTCCACCGGCTTAGTTTCTTTTTGTCTTTTTGCCTTGCTTTTTGC
>JAWOIG010000098.1:0-4110 GCA_046484775.1 Clostridia bacterium
TGTGACTCGCTGATGGCAAGTTCCGTACCATTCAGGCCTTCATATTTTTTGGGAACTTTATCAAGATCAATTGAAAGTCCGGGTGCAAGCTCGCCGATGGCGACAGCTACCCCGCCCGCTCCGAAATCATTGCACTTTTTAATGAGGCGGCTGGCAAGTGGATTCCTGAAAAGCCTCTGTATTTTTCTTTCCGTAGGCGGATTCCCTTTTTGCACCTCCGCACCGCATTGGGCAAGAGATTCTTCGGTGTGTTCCTTTGAAGAACCGGTGGCCCCCCCGCAGCCGTCCCTGCCCGTCCTTCCTCCCAGCAATAGGACCACGTCCCCTGGTTCAGCACCAAGGCGCTTTACATTATCTCTTGGTGCGGCAGCAATTACAGCACCGATTTCCATTCTTTTTGCCATGAAACCCGCATCATATACTTCATGCACCTGCCCGGTCGCCAGACCGATCTGATTTCCATACGAACTGTATCCGTGGGCCGCCTCCCTCGTTATCTTGATCTGCGGGAGCTTTCCGGGCAGTGTGTCTTTTACATCTACGGTAGGATCGGCACATCCCGTTACCCTCATGGCCTGATATACATACGAACGGCCTGATAAAGGATCCCTTATTGCGCCGCCGAGGCACGTGGCCGCTCCTCCGTAAGGTTCTATTTCCGTCGGATGGTTGTGTGTCTCATTTTTAAACATAACAAGCCACTCTTCATCTTTACCGCCTGCATCGGCGCTGACAATCATGCTGCAGGCATTTATCTCATCCGAAATCTCAAGATCCGCCAATTTGCCTTCAGCCCTCATTTCCTTCATTGCCATCAAGGCGATATCCATCAGGGATTCCGGTTTGGCAGGCTTTTCCCCATATAACTTTTCCCGGGCATCCTTATACATAGCATAAGCTTCCATGCATTTTCCCAGGTATCCGGAATTCTTGAATTCAACGCTGTCCAGATTTGTCAAAAAGGTAGTATGCCTGCAATGGTCGGACCAATATGTGTCTATTACACGTATCTCCGTTACGGTAGGATTCCGTTTTTCCTCGTACTTGAAGTAGTTCTGTATGAATTCCAGATCCTCAATGCTCATCGCCAGACCATTTTGATTCATGAATTTTCCCCTGGCGTCGGAATCCATATCGATGAATCCTTCAAAAGTTTCGATTTTCCCCGGAATTTCCAGTTCAAGCCCCAACGCAACAGGCTTTTCCAGGGAAGCGACCCTGCTGTCAACGGGATTGACCAAATGCGTCTTCATTCTTTCAAAATCAATGTCGGAAATCGCTCCCTTGACAACTATTACCCGGGCCGTCCTTATAACCGGCATTGTTTTTTGTGTTATTAGCTGTATGCATTGCGCGCATGAATCCGCTCTCTGGTCATACTGCCCCGGAAGGTATTCATATGCAAATGCCATTTCTTCTTTTCCAAGCGGCAGTAGCTCATCATATACATAATCAACCGGCGGTTCGGAAAAACAGTTTCCCTGGCCTTGATATATTCGGATTCCGAAATTCCTTCAACATCATATCTGTTTACTATACGAAGACTTTCAATTCCCCTGATACCCAGAAGATGCATCAGATCATGGCGAAGTCCGCCAGCCTCTATGTCGAAACCAGGTTTCTTTTCCACATATATTCTTTTTACACCAGCCATAATAAACCCCAATCAATTCATCAATAAAACTGAAGGTGCCTGATGCACCTTCAGTTTGTCATTCTGTCTTTTACTGCCCGGTCTCCTTGGAATCATCTGTATCGCCGGATGTTTCGCCGGCCCCAACCGTCTTCTCGAGTATACCCCCGCTTCTTTTTATGAATGCGCCTATTGCCTTTGCGTCAAGCTTACCCGCAGCCAGCAGCGCAAGCTCATAAATATGCCTGGCGGCATCCTCTTTAGCTGCGTCATCCTTGCTTTGCGCCATCTTGATGATGACCGTATTCCCTGTATTAAGCACAAGCGTATCATCCGATGGGAATCCCATGTAGGGGTTGCCGGCACCGTAAGCCTTGCCAAAGTCCCTGAGCCGCTTTGATTTTTCGTTTACCATGATTACAGCCGGCATCTCCGCTGTCTTTAGGTGCCCGGTTTCGATTATCATCGTTTCTTCTCCGATGATATCCTTGAAATATTTCTTCAGTTCATCAAAACCCTGTGATTCACCGTCGCCTTTTAGCGCCTCGGCTATGTTGCTGTCAATGCTCTCGAACTTCACCTGATTGTTCTTTTCCTCGACCAATGATATAAAGGCTGAATCAATCGGTTCCTCGAGAATGACCGCTTCAAGTCCGTGCTCCTTGAACATCTCTATATACTGAGCCTGCTTTTCGGAATCGGAAACATAATGAACCTTTTCCTTTTTTGTTTCGTCCTCATTCAGAACAAGCTCCTCTAGAGTTTTATATCCGCCGTTTATGGTCTTGTATACTATGCATTCGTTTACCTTTTCATAGAATTTCTCGTCGCGCAGGCATCCGTATTTTACAAACGGGTTGATATCATCCCAATACCTGTTGTAGTCTTCCCTCTGCTTGGCATAAAGATTTTTCAGTTTGTCAGCCACCTTTTTCGTTATGTGAGCGGATATCTTCCTGACGTAAGCATCATTTTGCAGAAAACTTCTTGAAACGTTCAGCGGCAGGTCCGGGCAATCAAGCACTCCCTTTAGAAGCAAAAGGAATTCCGGGATTACCTCCTTGATATTATCCGCTACGAAGACCTGGTTATAGAACAATTTTATCCTTCCCTCAATCGACTCGAATTCATGCTTCAGTTTGGGGAAATAAAGGATTCCCTTGAGCCTGAAAGGATATTCCATGTTGAGATGGATCCAGAAAAGCGGTTTTTGGAAGTCGTTGAATACCCTGTTATAGAACTCCACATACTCTTCATCCGAGCAATCCGCAGGCTTTTTCAACCAAAGAGGGTTGGTATCGTTGACAGGCTCCGTATCATCGGCTTCTTCCTTTTTCTTGGAAGCATCCTCCACAAAAATATCATAGCCCATGAATCCGCAGTACTTTTTAACTATTTCGCGAACTTTCCAGTAATCAAGAAATTCCTTTTCTTCCTTTGCAATATGCAGGGTAATTGTAGTTCCCCTTACTGTTCTTTCGCTGGACTTCATCGAGTACTCGCTGGTGCCGTCGCTTTCCCAGACAACTGCCTCAGAACTTTTTTCAAAAGAAAGCGTGTCGACCTCGACCTTTTCGGCGACCATGAAGGATGAATAAAAACCAAGACCGAAGTGCCCGATTATGTCATCCTTGCCGTCTATCTTTTCCTTGTACTTCTCCAAAAAATCCTGGGCACCTGAAAAAGCTATCTGGTTGATATATTTCTTTACCTCCTCGCCCGTCATTCCGATCCCATTGTCAGAGAAACTGAGCTGCTTGTTCTTTTTGTCAACCCGAATCCTTATCTCATACTTTTCTCCGGAATTTTCCGTTTCGCCCATTTCGACAAGTCTTTTGTGTTTATTGATTGCATCCGCCGCATTGGATATAAGTTCCCTGATGAAAATATCCTTGTCTGAATAAAGCCACTTTTTTATTATCGGAAAAATATTCTCCGTGTTAATAGAAATGCTGCCTTTTTCGTTTACCATTACAAAACCTCTCTAATATGAATTTTCTTACCTTGATAGTATACGAAAAAGACATTTAAAAAACAAGCAGTTGAGGGCCGTGTAAAGCCTTTTCTCATCCGGGAAAATTCTTTTTGCCTTATTTTCCCTTTTTAGTCACAAGGGAAAGGCACCCTTTTTTTCAATGCTACAGAAGGGTGCCTTTTTTATGGGGATGCTGAAGATTGGCTGTTATTCAATTGTTTCCATTTTCGAATATAGTGTTACAGTCTCGCTTATCAAAACTGTTGCAGCCGGACTTATGCTGTTGATCCAAACTGAGAATTCAGCTTCTCCGTCAACGAAAACAACCATTTCCTCTGTCAGGTTCACATGGAAGCTTGCATGCCCTTCTTCATCGGTCATGAATGTGAAAGCAGGAAGCAGCGTGGGATTCAGCAAACCCGGGAATCCGGTCGATCGCCACCCGCAGATCGGTCACCGGCGCCTGCGCCGCCCACGCGCCCGCCGGACCACAAAGCAGTAG
>JAWOIG010000160.1:0-3275 GCA_046484775.1 Clostridia bacterium
TTTCCCCGGTACGAAAAAAACGGTTTTCAGTACTCGGTCTGAAATAGGAGATTGTGCGTCCGCTTAGCGGTGATCCTGGTTGCGCTGTTGATGTTGATGTGGCGTCGGCGCGGCGCTCATAAAGCTGTAATAAATGAGGTGATGCAATGCCTTATGTTTTCAATCAGATAAGTGAAATCAGGGATCACCACATCAATCCCGAGCATCTCGTCCTCCGGGAAAATTATCCCGCAGTCGACCACAATGATATCCCCGCCGTATTCAAATACCGTTATGTTCTTTCCGATTTCCTGTATTCCGCCCAGGGGTATGACCCTGAGCGCGTTTTTATTCTTTCCCACCGTAACTCCTATTTAATTTTATTATAGTACAAAGGAAGCTCCATGTTTTCGGCTATGATCTCATATTTCCCTTCGCAGTCTGTCAAGTACAATGTTCCCGTCAAAGCACCGAAATCAAAATTCGTCAGAAAGGCCATCTTGCCGTCGCCGTAATCCCAGGCATAATGAGCGCCCTCGGCAATCAAAGTCAGGTCTCCGCTTTTCTTAATATCCTTTACGAAGACGTTTCCCATCCCAAGGCTTGCCTCCTTGAAAAAGTAAAGTTTTTCATCACCTTCCATAACCCCAAATGTCACGACGCCAAGCTTATCTACATAATTCTTTTTATTGGATGCATCGATGTAGAAGAGATCCTTGTCCTGCATATAGGCAACATATATTCCACTTTCAGACGCATAGAATTCCTTTACGAATTCATCGTATTGATATTTCTCAAAAGTTCCCCCCTCGCCGAGTACAATCTTGGTCAGCCTGCCGCCTTCCTCGGGCACATAATAATCAAGCCCATACAGCGTATCGTAATTTTCCGAGAACTGGATTTTGGATACCTCGGTGGCGTTTATTAGGATCTTCTCTCCTTCGGGTGTCATCATGCACAGATCCGCAACATTTATAACATCGTTGTAGTCCTTGAAATAAATGTCCAGTTCCATGAAACCGGGTCCGAAAACCCTGGCCAGCGCCGTTGTCCCAAGCCCCCATGCATCCGTCGTTATGGCTTCCCTGGAAAGTGTATTGAGATTTACCCTTGAAACATCGCCCAGGAACACTTCATTCTTGTAATTTTCTATGAAAAGAACCGAATCCAGCGACTCGTCGCAGAAAACCTGCAGCACATCCTCTCCCAGCAGCTCCGGCGCCCCGCCCGAATACACATACAGATCCACCAGTTCCCCATATTTCATGCGTTTTCCATATACTATTTTTGATGCGTCGTAATTTGTGTACGGCCAGTTCACGCGGAAGGTCCCCTTGGGAAGATACTCGCCGTAAAAGAACATGTGGTCGTCGACGAAAACGGTGTTCCCGTCCCTGTTTATGAACAAGGAGCTGGTATCCGTCGCCGCATCGTAGAGTTTTGTGTATATTATGCTCCTGCCGTCGCCCGAAATAGTGAACCAGGACGGTTCGACTCCTTTTTCAACAAGCTTCCTGCCGTCTTTGAAATTGTATTTATAAAGGTCGTACCTGACGTTCTCGTAGCCGCTGCCGCCCTCGACATTGTAAAGGGCCTTAAGATATACCACTGTATCGCTGTCGTCGGCTATTGCAAAGAACAATCCGGTATCCTCGTCTATGAGCTTTTTCCTGTTGTCATGGAATACGCAGAAATCACCTATGGCGCCGTCTTCCTCAAGAACAATGTTTTCATAGAAGTACACATAATCCCCGCCCTCGCTTATGAAAACAGCGGACATCGCATCGTTTTTGGACCTTGATTCGGGATCCTTGAACATTGTGGAACTCAGCAGGACTTCATCCCTGCCCTGCACCTTCATGTACAGATTGTTACCGGTGATATAGTAAAAAGGCTCTTCATATACGACTTCACCCGAGTATTGCACATCCTTGTCGGACATCAGCGCTATTATCGATATCGAAACCAGCAGGAATATTCCGATGTAAAACCATGATTTCTTCAGAAATTCCCCGAAGCTGAATTTAGCCTTTTGTTCTTCCATAGTCATCTTCCCTCCTTTACGCAAATCTGTCCATGGGATTCTGCCTGTGGCATTCTTCCATAACGCCAATCTGCTTTTCTACTTGTCCGGCAGTCACTGTGAGCTCCCCGCCTTCAGTAATGTGGCTGTGCAGCATATCGTAGTATTTGCCGGTCATATCGGCGAAGGTTCCGAATTTTTCCGCTTCGAACGTCCATTCCTCTTCGTGCCACGCAAGCGTCTCGAAACAATACGCGGGCTCTCCCATTTCATCCTCAAGCGGTTCCTTTATAAGTTGCTGCGGCTGGCACTCGTCAAGCCTGAAATATTTGTAATTGATCTTCTCGGCGGTTGCCGTAAGACCTCCCCTGGAACCCTGTATATTGTAGAGGAAAGGGTTGTACGCCTTGCATGAAGATATCTCCAGGTCTATCACCGGCTTGCCGGGGCCCGAAAGAATAACCTTCACATAGTCCTCCGCATCACCGAAAGTGTTCACCCTGTTCATGAAGCATTTTACTTCCGGAACGCCTTCGCCATACAGTTGAAGCGCCTGGTCCACCGGATGCGGTCCCGTGTTCATCAGGTTTCCTCCGTTGAACGCCTGTACGGTCTGCCAGTCCCAGCGTCTGGAGAATCCGTTGAATGATATACTGACCTGGATTATTTCACCCAGGACGCCTGAAGCAATGATTCTTCTTATCTCGGTAAAATATGCCGCGAACCTTGACTGCTGGAATACATAGAAACCCACATTGTTCTCTTCAGCGGTCTCAATCAGCATGCGGATGTCGGCCGCCCTGGAAGCGATCGGCTTGTCGCACAGGACGTTGAACCCGTGTTCAAGAAGATCCTTTGTTATTTCAACGTGCAGATGGCTCGGAGTTGCATTGATTACAAGATCGATGTCGTCCCTGCCGAGTATTTCCCTGTAGTCTTCATATACATCGATATTCTTTCCATAGCGCACAGCCGCCTTCTGCCTTCTTGACTCAATCGGGTCGACTATTGCCACCGTCTCGAACTTATCCGATGCCTCAAGCATTGCAGCACCGTGGATTTTCCATCCGCTGCGGCCCTGGCCAAGGATTGCGACCTTCAGTTTTTTCATCATAATACCTCTCATGTACAAAAATTCTTTAATCAATATATAATAAGCCGATGAAAATATCAATCCGCCCCGAAGACAGGCCGGCTCGATATCAACACGGAACATTATAAATCATACGGGCCGCAAAACAACCGGCTCCATTGTTTTTTAATAAAAAGTTCA
>JAWOIG010000207.1:0-9376 GCA_046484775.1 Clostridia bacterium
CTGCGCGTTTGGATTTGACGGCTGGGTTGAGGTCTGGGACATGGACTTTGATCTGCTTTCAGCGTCAGACAGGCTTGTTCTTTCGAAAACTTATGAAAGCCATGGCACTCGCGTCAGTACGATGAGCCCGGAGAACTACCGCAAGGCCGTCGATATGCTGTTTGCCAGTTCCAATCTGAAAAGCTGGGCCATCCGCGATGTCACGCCGCAGGAAATTGGTTATGAGGATCAGGAACTTGGTCATGACTACAAGTCCGAATACGACTTCTATTACCCTGCAGATCATTTTCATCGCACGGAGTACCGCATCTTCTATGATCATATAACGGATTACCAGCTCGTGTCACTTAAGAATACGGAGGAAATGCTCTTTCCTTCCGTTGAAAGCTATTACAGCTATCTGCTGCTGCCGTTGAGCCACCGGACCGGTCTGGAGCATACTTATAGCTTCCAGTTTTTGCAAGCAGGCTTGGCCAGTCAGATTATGAGAATCGGTGCGGATGGATACCGTGATCTTGCTTTCCAGTACTCGTTTTATAAAAACGATGACTTTGATGACGATGAAAACCTGCCTTTCTGCCAGGGTATGGTTTTGGTTGATAACGATGGCAGTGACCTGTTCAGTTTTTCAATTACGCTGCAGGCTGATTTGGCTGATTACAGCAGCAGTTATCTTAAAATCACACCGATGTGGATTACCCATGCCGGACTTTACCGGGACAGTTTTACACCAGTCATGCTGGACTGGGATTTGACGGGATTGACACGGACCATCACATATCACCGTGATGAACAAGGAAATTCAGAAATCTGCGTCCAACACCTCGCATCTGCTGCTGATTTTGCCCTGATGCCGCCTGGTAATACAGAAATAAGTCAGGTCGAAACAGCTGCCAATGCCAGAAAACACAGTGAAGACAGCAGTTATCTTATCTACGATCCGGATTCACCTGCCTCGGAACGCTTCACCTGTGTTGAATCTGCGACAGATCTTTTTTCTTACGTATCTACGGCCGCCGGGTCAACAAAAAGCGTCATCACGACCGTGGTCAAGATTATCGTTGCCCAGAAAGACAAGGTGAAAGAAATATCCGATTTGCCCTCCGATCATTGGGCTCGCAGCTTCAAATACAATGGGGTCATTGCCGGACTTGAGGCCGTTACCGGTGTGATTGCAATCTATACAAATGGCAAAGAAGCCATTTTGGCCTTCCAGAATGGGGAAACGATTGAATGCGTCTATTATGGGTTGAAGACCATCACTTCTGCCGGTGAAACGGTCAGTGCGATGGCGAGTGTCAGCAAAAATGTCGTGGCTGTGTCTAAAAGAGTTGGAGGTTTCACCAAACTTGCCAGCGATGGTGTCGGCATTGGTCTGGCTGTGGCTGTCGGGGTGATCGAGACTAGCTACAACGTTTATAAATGGCAGACGACTCAGGATCCGATTCAAAAATCAGCTTATGGTGAAAAAATGTTTGCCAGTTCCTTTGATACCGTTCTTAATGTTGCAACTGTTCTTTATGGACCGCTGGCAGCTTTTCAAGCCACCTGGAAAATCGGAATCGAAATTTACGGTCTGATTGCCGGCCATGATATTGCCTACCAGGTTGCCCAAAGTCCATCTTCAGCCGTTGTTTTTATCGCCGCTTATTGGAGCGAGGCTGTACCCTCGCAGATTGCCGAAGCCGCCTATGACGACGCCGTCGAAGAACTGATGGAGAAATTCGAGAGAATGAATCACTGGCAACAGCTTTACATCCCCGTGTTTATCGATCCCAAACACTGAATTCACGAGGTGATTGAGGATGAAAAAGAAAAATAAAATAGTTTTGCTGATGGCACTTGTAACGGTCGCTCTCCTGATTCTGGGCGGCGGTATCATAAAACTGATACTGCTCAACAAGCCTGAGGACAAAGTGGTCGTTGATACGATTACGTCATTTGCCGACATGGATCAAAACTCAGCTGATCTCAAAGTTGCGCGATCAGCAGTCGGATATGGGTTATTCACAGCAGACGACCAAGAGAGGTTTCTCCCTGACGAGACAATCAACCGCGCTGAATTCGCCAGATTGCTGACGCGCGTCATGGCTTTGGAATACAGCTTGACCCTGCAGCCATCTTATGGTGACGTTGATATTGACCACCCCGATTATGAGTCGATTGAAGCTGCCGGTCCTTTGATAAACTGTAGCGTGAGCAGCTCCGGAATGAAACTCTTCATGCCCGACGGGGAAATCAGCCACAAGGAAGCCTTGCTGGCTTTGGGGCAGCTGGTCAGCCCAGGCAGCGATTCTTTTGATTGGCTCGAAAAGATTGGTATTTCATCTGACGATGCCCTGCTGAGTCAGCCAGATACTAGTATGACAAGAGTCGCCGCCGCCCGGCTGTTTAGCAACGTTATTAACAGCCGGTTGGAGACAATAGCCGATGATTTCCAGATTATCTCCATCAAATAGGTGGTTTGCAAAAATTCTTTCTAGTTAATCTCGTCCTTTTGGCTACCATCAAAATTGACCCGGTATTGACCTTTGGGCGGATAGCCAGCATTATAATAAATCCAGCCGGCGTACCGGACTGCCGGTCCATGGTTGATCAGGTTGCCGTTTCTGTTGTTGAAAATGTCATTTTCGCCACTGCTCAGATAACTGGAAGCCGGTTGGCTGCTAACCGCAGATGATGCGGACGGTCTCCCCATAGGTACCTGGGTTGTATCATCCGGGCTGAGACTGCTGGTTTAAGAAGGAGTTGCGCCACCTCTTGAGAGTGATATGTAGGCTATAATAAAGGCTGATGCCAAAGATAACAATGAACGCCCATGTTTATAAAAACATTCCAACCATCTCCTGTAAAGCATATTAGGCAAATTGGCTATGTTCTGACATCAGGAACAATTGGTATTTTCTTTAATGTATCAAATTTTTGTCAATGGTAAGGATTTAAAAACTAATCACAACAAAACGGGCAGGGTATAATTAACTAGCGGTGCACACCCCAGCTCGTGGAATCGTTGAGGAATTGGCGGGGGGGAATTCTGTCATTTTATAATGTTATTGCCAAAGTAAAAGCGACTGCAAGTTAGTCGTTTTACTTGCCCAGAACAAAAAGCCAGAGCCATAAGTTTGTACGAAAGTTGCGTACCGCAGTTTTTAGGATATTGTCTGAGGAACGCAACGAAAGTACAAACCGTAAATGGCAAACCAAGTCGTTGAACTCACTTGATGGAGTCTGTTGCCATAGATAAAAAGCATACAAACAGTGAATGGTAAATCGGGTCTTTCAATGCGTTTTTTGGGAAATCCGATCATGCTTTATTACTGGAATATACCGGAATTCAGACCCCTTGTATTCCGTATGCAGGAGGAATAGAATGTTCTTATTCCATCATATATTTTTGAATAATATATGAAAAATTCAAGGAGGGATTTGTATGCTAAAACTGTGCCATATTTATAAAGGCGTTGTCTGTGTAATATTGATTTCTCTGATGTTTTCAGCATGCTCAAACACAGCTTCGCCGGCTACGCAGGCACCGGGAACACCGAAGGCTTCCACAACCGGAACTCTTCAACCCACCACAACCCCCACAGCCACACCTTCTGCCACAGCCTCGGCCACCACACCGGACCTGAAGGGAATCGGCAACACTTTCAGCAATATGATCAACAACGGAATAATCGCATACAAGGATGGCTGGGTCTATTACAACAGCGCCCCATTCAGCAAGATCAATGAAAGTGCTTTGTATAAGGCAAAGGTTGATGGCTCGGCCAGGATGAAGCTGACGGATGATTCCCCCTGGTTCATCAATGTCGTGGGGGAATGGGTTTTCTATGTCAATGGATCTGATGAACATACGGTCTATCGCATCAAGACCGACGGCACATCCCGGGAGAAGCTCAATGAAAAAGCTGTCTGGTCGATGATAGTGGTTGACAATTGGGTCTATTACACGCAGCAGTACTCCCCCGGGAAATTCAAGAAGATGAAGGTGGACGGCTCGGAGACCACAGTCATCGGCGATGATGATCCTGAGTTACTGGCCTATGCCAATGAATGGATATACTATTTCAACAACGAGGATGACTGCCTCTACAAAATGAAGACGGATGGATCCGGCAGGATGAAACTGACCGAGGGTGAGGCAACATATTTCACTGTCGAAGGCGACTGGTTGTATTATGCCCTTTACGGTGTGAATACTTTGAACCGGGTCAAAACAGATGGCAGCGGCAAGGTGAAACTGGCTGATCCCTTCAAGGGCGGCTTCCTCTTTGTGCAGGGCGACCTGCTGTACTATATCTCAGGCGGGGCCTTTTACTCCATGAAACTGGACGGAACTGGCAGTGTTCAGATATTCAAGGACAGGATGCGTACACTGAACTACGCGGACGGTTGGTTCTATTACTCCAATGGAGAGGACGAAAAGCTCTACAGGATAAAGGCGGACGGCAGCGGGAAAGAGTTGTTCGGCCAATAACACATAGCTTAAAGCGGGAGGAGCAATTAACAATAGAGGCTTCTGCATATCAATAAAAGTTAAGTGCACGAAAATGCATTATATTGGGAGGCGAAATGGATGGGCAGTACAATCTACAGTCAGAAATTGACATATCCTGTGCAGGTTTCATTTATTTGTGAACATTGCGGCGAGTATAATTCATACACTCAAAATATCATAGGTACCGGCAGCGCGGAAGTAGCGTTTTCGAGCGGTAAGAAGTATGCGCAGAACAAGGTTTCAAAAGTTGGGTCCGCTGCGCAAAAAGATCTTGAACGAAAGATACAGAAAGCCCGTTCAGATACTTTGAAGGGAAAGTTTTCCTGGTTGAAACATAAAAAATGCTCCAAATGCAAATATAATCAAACCTGGCAAATATTCTCGATCTGGCAAACATTCATTGGGATTTTATTCTTGTATTCTTTACCGGTCCTGCTTATCAGTGTGTGGATTGATTTTAAAAAAATGACAGCCGTGGGATTGATTTTCTTCATTATTTTTATCGGATTATTATTGCTTCCTGTTGTGAACCTGATTGTATCGCTTGTCAGGATTGATCGAAAGAAGCAAAACAAACCGACTGTAGATATTTGATTCATTTATTGACATGAAAATTCGTGTAATCGCAATGTAATATTGAGTAGCCGCGACAATGGAAGAAAACGATAGAATCCATACAACACCAAAGCACCAACCCTAACATATAGAAGAAAAGGCATATTAACCGGAATTCAAGGCATTCACCGGATATGGTAAAATATTATCATACCACTATATTTCCTTGGATAATGCAGTTTTTATTGAATAACATACAAAAGAAATAATATGAATCATGTGGGGTGGGATCACTAAAAGACAGGAAATGATATATGGCTCGAAGCGGAATCATGTTTCAATATTTTGAATGGTATATGGGGGACCTTGAGAATAACCTCTGGATCCGGCTAAAAGAGGATGCCGTGCATCTGAAGGACCTGGGTATCACCAGTGTCTGGATCCCACCGGCGTTCAAGGCAACATCCCCCTTCGATACAGGCTATGGCGCATATGATCTCTATGATCTGGGCGAGTTCGATCAGAAGGGATCGGTCAAAACCAAGTACGGCTCCAAGGAAGAGCTCCTGGAAGCCATCCGAGTGCTTCACGAACACGGGATTCATGTATATGCAGATGTAATCCTGAATCATAAAGCCAATGGTGATGAAAAGGAGATTTTCATGGCCAGGGAAGTGGACCCATTCAACCGAACCAAGGCAATTTCAGAACTCTACGAGATCGAAGCCTGGACAAAATTCACTTTCCCGGGGCGAGGCGATCGGTATTCTGCATTCAAATGGAACTGGAACCATTTCTCCGGAACAGACTTCAATGCGAGGGACATGAAACATGCCGTCTTTATGATCGATGGTATCAACAAGGGCTGGTCTCAGGGCGTCACCTATGAGAATGGTAATTTTGACTACCTTATGTTCAATGATATTGATTACAAGCACCCCGATGTGGTAGAGGAGATCCGAAACTGGGCCCTCTGGTTCGTCAATGAGACCGGTGTGGACGGTTTTCGCTTTGATGCAGTCAAGCACATCAATGATTTCTTCATTCGTGACCTGATCCGGAAGATAAGGGGTGAATACCGCACGGACTTCTATGCTGTAGGCGAATATTGGAATCAGGTTAATGGAGTAATCAATGACTACCTGGACAAAACCGACTTCGAGATGGACCTGTTCGATGTGAAGCTTCATTTCAATATGCATTCAGCCGGCAACTTCGGCGACCGGTACGATATGAGCAAGATATTTGAAGGAACCTTGGTTCGGGAACATCCGGATTATGCCGTGACATTTGTGGACAGTCACGACTCTCAGCCTACCCAGGCTCTGCAGTCTTGGGTGGAGGCCTGGTTCAAGCCGCTGGCCTATGCGCTGATCCTTCTTCGCCGTGACGGTTATCCGATGGTCTTCTACGGGGATTATTATGGCATAAAAGCAGCGGAGTCCATTGAAGGGCAGCAAGCGATCATTGACAAACTGTTGTATCTTCGGAACCTTCATGCCTACGGGAAACAGGTGGACTATTTTGACCACAACAATATTGTCGGATGGGTCCGGATGGGCGATGAAGTGCATCCCTACGGCTGTGCTGTTGTCATGAGCAACGGCGAAGGCGGCGAAAAACAGATGAATGTCGGTTCCATCAATCAGGGTGCGGTTTATGCCGATTATACCGGCAACCGGACCGACAAGGTCGCCATTGATAAGCATGGCAATGGATTATTTCCCTGCAACGGAGGCCAGGTTTCCGTCTGGGTCAGGGATCAGGTCACAGCCGGTGATGCCTTCAATGAAGACAAGATTGACGGATCGGTATAATGATCCCGCAGTGTGGGACATAGAATAAAATACAATAAAGAAATATAAGCGAAGGTGTTTTCAATGATTCTTAAATTCAATATAGAAGCATACATCACAAGATGTCCCGAGGAAGCATTTTATTTCATGAAAAACATGTATTTATTGCCCTGGCATACGAGCAATGCGGTCCACGCTTACGACAAAGCGACTCCCGGAGAAGTAGGCGCAGGCACCGAGTTTTCCGAAAGAGTACGCTTGACCCGCAAGAGGGATATGATGGTCATAACGAGGGTTATGGAGATCCGGGAGGGGAGTATACTGAGGTACGAATGGTATGGTGATAATATGGAAGGAGAACTTCTCTATCGATTCGAAAAGGAAAGAAAAGGCACGCGGCTTAAACAGTATCAAACAATGAGGCTGCATGGCGCGTTGATTTTCGCTGCACCTTTCATATATCCCGTTTTCAGGATAAAAATTAAAAGGCGTATTTCCGATCTAGCAATATTGATGGACTCAGCGGCAAAGCCGGAGGATGTCAGTGACTTAAAAGATCATATTGTCCGACGGCGTAACGCTCATCGGATGGCATACAAGGAAAACAAAAAAGGGCAAGGGCGAAAGAGACGAGGCAGGAACGATTTGAGTAAGATATAGTTTGCATATTGGAGCGGGCAACCTTTTTTTGATACGTTTTCAAGAAGCTGTATTGTGCATCAAAACATCAAAAGATGACAGGTTGATTTTTTGCAACTAACCAATAATTTTACACCCTAAACATTTACACTTATCATTGAAATGTTTATACATCAAAAGGTCCTTTGACAAGTACAGAGGACCTAATGATGTGTTAAAGCCGATTCTTGGCTTTTGAAATGCGAACCAGGATGTGACTATCTTTTCGTCTTCCTTATGGAATAAGTCAAATTTATTATTTAATTGATTTTTGACAAACGATGTGGACTGAACATAATCCTAATTCGTATAGTTCTCGCCTACAACCGGAATAAGGCCTAAATTGCTCCAACCAGTTTTAAGATAAGCAAAATAACGGCGATCACAACCAAAACATGAATCCAGCTGCCCACTTTCGGAAAACCGGAAAACACTCTGCCGCCGAAGGCACCGAGAAGCCAAAGAATAAAAATTATTACAATAATCGTCCATAACATAAAAATCACCTTTTCTTTCATATATTTCCCAGTCACTTTCACATGATGGGATCCGAGGATTTTCTCAACGACCGGCTATGCGTTATGCTTTTTAAGCTGCTCGTTTTCCTGTTGCTGCTGTTCGAGCAGTTTTTTAAGCTGTTCGGTCTCTTGTTTCTGCCGAGCATCGTTTTCTTGTTTCTGCTGCTCGAGCATTTTTTTCAAATGTTCGGTTTCTTCTTTCTGCCGAGCATCATTTTCCTGTTTCTGCTGTTCGAGCAGTTTTTTTAGCTCTTCGATCTCTTGTCTTTGCAAGTCGGCATTATCTTTTGCCTGGTGGGACAGATTTTTTGTTTGCTGATCGACTTTTTTGCCCTGTCGCGAATATATTCCAATCAACAAACCTAAGCCACCTAGAACGATCTCGCCGATATTGACGTAATTCGGATCACTGGTGAACATCGGAACAATACCTGTGATTCCTAGGATACCAAGCGCCAGGAAAGCCAGGCCGAGAATCATGCTCGTTGTTTTTGCCATGGGAATCGCCTCCTTATAATATTAACCTAGTCAGATATGAATCTGACAGAGATTCTGTTCAACCCACAAGCCATGTGGGGAAATGGATTCGTACGGAACCCAAACCGCCGTCAATCTCTATATGACGCCTATTGACAGTTGACGGTTAATCCAATAATTATTCGCTGAATGAATCACTAACAAAAATCGGACTGTCTTTCTGTCTTTTCCATACACTATTATTCACCAGGATCTGCCTTCTGTGAAATTATCATTTTTATTCTTCCACCATGAAGGTTATCTTGGCATCCACGCGATACCTGACGATTCGGTTGTCCTCAACAACGGCTTTCATGCTTACAATGTAAACATTTTTAATGTTACGCACTGTTTTCGCCGCCTCTGCTACGGCTACCTGTGTAGCGGCCTCCCAGCTTTCGGTCGATTCCGCCAGAATCTCGATTACTTTAACAATCGATGTCATTTTTTTACTCCTTTCTTATTCCAGTCAAGGCAGGCTTTCATTATCTTCTTCGTTTGCCGCGAAGCAAGTTAAACAGGAAAAGCAGCACCACAGCGCCGCCAACGGCTACCAAAAAGGTAGTGAAACTGAACGTAAGCGGTTCTGTTACACCAAGCAAACCCAGAATCCACGATCCGGCCAAAGCACCGATTATACCAACGACAATGTTCCAAATAATACCCATCTGGCTGTTGTTTCTTGTTATGATACTGGCAACCCAACCTGCCAAACCACCCAGGACGATCCATGCTAACCAACTCATGATTTTTTCCTCCTTCTTTTATATCGGACAAGAATCCGCTTAAATACGATGGTCGTTAACGGTCAT
>JAWOIG010000025.1:0-9397 GCA_046484775.1 Clostridia bacterium
GGTCAGAAGGTTTTTTATATTTAAAGGAACATCCTTTCTTGCCTTGTTGATGTCCCTTACGAGTATTTTTTCCAGTACAATCCTTGAACCGGCCTTTTTATCTATCAGGACTCCGTTCTCTGATAGCATTGAGGCTACGCCGCCCCCGACGGTGCCAAGCCCTATCATACCGACCCTAATGCTCTTCATAAAAACCACCCCTCCCGATTATTGGGATAAACAGCGCTTGCCAAATAACTTGAAAATGCGCTGTATTTCAGCTTTCTCTGATTATACCACAAGCCGGCGGAATCAAAAAATTCCCCATAACAAAAAATCCCGGCATGCCGGATAATATGTTAACCCGTCATGCCGGACCTTGGATTCACTATAATGTTTGCCCTGGGAGTGGAATACGCCGCCATGACCGTTTCCCGGAATTCACAGGCCGAAATGACGGAGACTTATTTTTGTGAATTCATCGAACATGGTTTCAATGGCTTCCTTTGTGTGCCCGGCGCCCACGGGGTCTGCATATATCTTGGCAATGAACCCGCCTTCGGTACCGCCGAGATTTTCGAACATCCTGTTGCAGTAAGCCCTTATTTCATCCATCGTTCCGTGCGCCATCGTCTGCTGTATGTCAACCGGACAGTAGAAAGTAATCCGGCCCTTGAACCTCTTTCCGAGTTTTTCAAGCCCCATGTTTTCCTGCTGGTCCATTTGGATGACGTCGAGCCCGATTTCTATCAGGTCGTCAAGTATATCGGCGATATAGCCGCAGCTGTGCATTATCGAGTGTATTCCGTTATCCCTGCACGCCTTGAAAATCCTTGCGTACCTCGGTTTCCAGATTTCCCTCCATAGCGCGGGAGAAATCATCAGCGAGTTCTGGAGCCCCCAGTCGTCCGCAAATGCATATCCGTCAATTCCCATCGCAGCGTACCGCTTCACTATGTAGACGCTCATGTCGGTCAGGATGTCCACAAGCATTTCGAGATTTTCCCTGTTGTCGTAAATATCAAGCCATGTGTTTTCCAGTCCCCTTATGAAATGGACGCGCTCGTAAATGGATATTCCGCCTCCCTCGATATATTTGTCGCCCGCTTCCTTCACATGATGCTCAAGTCCTTCCCACCGCCAATCTTCCTTCGGGTCGGGGATATTGAGCTTATCGAAATCAGCCCAGTCCTTCAAGGGGAATTCCTTGACTTCGCCGAGATTGCAGACGCCTATGTTCTCCCATACCGCGCCCCACTCGTCGACTCCCCGCTTGGGCCTGTGGTCGACGCTCTTAACCATGCCGACCCATTTGAAGTCATTTATATAAGGGGGCCAAAATTCCATCGCAAGCCTTTCGGGATTCGCGAATTCTATTGTTTTTCTTACGATTTCCTTCGGTGTCATACGAACCTCTTTCTCTCAGCCCAGAGACCGAGCGCCGGATTGCTTATATAGTAAATGCTTTCCCCATCGACTTCATTCCATCCATCCTTAAGTTTCCCTGGCATATATCTTGCAGCCATTTCACCGTAATCCGCATAATTGTAATTCACGCCTCTTATTTCATCCTCCGACATCCCGGCGACGGCATAGGTAATTCTGAACCTGCAGTCGGACGACCCGTGTATAAGGTGGGCCGCAGCCGAAAGATTCGCCCTAAGATCCTCTTCGGTTTTTACAAGTTCCAGGACATTCTCCCTTCCTACGTATCCGTACTTCCTTATCAGGCCGTCGATTTTATCGTCCTCGCCGAATTTATGAACCCCCGGGGCAAGAATCAGCAGTTCCCCGCCGTCGGCAATCGCCATCCTGGTCCTGTAAACGGCCTTGTTTCCCAGCCAGGTGCTCTTGAATTCCTTTTCATTGAGATATACGACGATTTTCGAAGGAGCCTGCTCCAGATAATTCAAATTTACCTTCTGACTCAGTTCAACCGCATCCTCAAACAGCTTTCTGTCCCTTCCCGCGAAGACCCCGTGTATATCGACCTTGTCGCCGACCGCGGTGGTTACGGTAAGGAAATATATAAGGGGCATATCCTTGATGAAATTTTCCTCGGCGTAGTCCAGAACCTTCCTGACCGGGCTGAAGTCCTTTCCCATGATACGTTCCATGCCGTAGAATGCACCAAGCATATGCGAGCTGTTGATCATCCTTCTTCCGCCGCATCCGATGAATATATTCTTGCTGTAGTTCGCCATTCCCACGACCTCGTGCGGCACGACCTGTCCGACCGATATGATCAGGTCATAGCTTTCATCCAAAAGCCGTCCGTTGACTTCGACGGGAATGCTTTCGTTTACAAGGCCTTCCGAAACCTCATGGACGAACTCCGCCGGAACTTCACCTATCTTCACGACATCATTGATCCAGTCGTGCCTTATGAACCTGTCGAATGGGATGTCCCCGAACATCTCCCTGCACTCCGCCGGCGTCATCGGCTCATGCGTTCCAAGGGCGGGGAGAATGTCGACCACGCACTTTTCATGCAGAATATCATAATACATTTCAGTTATCAGACCCGCCATCGAATGGAACCTTGTGAAATCAGGCGGAATAACAAGCACCTTCGACAGTTCCCTGCCTTCAAGGGTACCGATTACCGCAGCCTTCAGTTGTTCCCGGTCGATCGGACGACCGTCCGTACCGGTTATGACTATGCTTTTCATATCATACTCCCGAGTATGCGGAGAATCCGCCGTCAACGGGTATTACGGTGCCGTTCACAAACCCCGATGCGCCTTCATCCACAAGCCAAAGCAATGTTCCGATAAGCTCATCGGGTGTTCCGAACCTGCCCATCGGCGTCTGCCCCAGTATTTTCATCGCCCTTTCAGTGTAAGATCCGTCCTCCCTGGTCAGGAGGCTTCTGTTCTGGTCAGTCAGGAAAAATCCCGGTGCGATTGCGTTCACCCTTATTCCGACCCCGGACATATGCACGGCAAGCCATTGGGTGAAATTTGAAACCGCGGCCTTCGCCCCGCTGTATGCAGGAATTTTCGTCAGGGGCGTGAATGCGTTCATGCTGGATATGTTGATTATTACCGCACCTTTTTTATTTATCATATCCCGCGAGAAAACCTGCGTAGGAAGAAGCGTCCCGATGAAGTTCAGATTGAATACGAACTGTATGCCATCGGGATCAAGGTCGAAGAAGGTTGTCACTCCCTCCTTGTCCAGGTCCTCGGCATGCAGTATCTCATTTGATGTCGTGCCCTTGGGGTGGTTGCCGCCTGCGCCGTTAAGTAAAATATCACAGGGCCCGAATTTGTCGTTGATGATCTTTTTTGCAGCCTCCAGGCTTTCCTTGCTCAGAACATTCGCCTCAAGCCCCATTGCCGTTCCGCCGGCGGAATTTATCTCATCGGCAACCTTCTGCGCGCTTCCAATCCTTAGGTCAAGCACGGCTACTTTGGCCCCGTTCTCAGCCAGCGCTTTTGAAAAGGCGCTGCACAGGACGCCGCCTCCGCCCGTAACTACACAAACCCTGTCCTTTAAGTCAATCTTGAATGGTATGCTCATTTTCTTTCTCCTTATACGTCGTAGGTCGATGCCGATGTGCTTCCGCCATGTCCCGTCCAATCGGTATGATGGAAAACCCCGCGTTTGTCGTCCACGCGTTCGTATGTATGCGCTCCGAAATAGTCGCGCTGAGCCTGAAGCAGGTTCGCGGGAAGCGTTTCGGTACGGTAGCCGTCGTAATACGACAAGGCGGCTGAAAAAGAAGGAACGCTTATGCCGTTCATGGCCGCCGCAGCCACCACTTTCCTCAATCCCATCTGGCATTTGTCTGCCTTTTCCTTGAAGAACGGGTCAAGCAGCAGGTTTGGAAGCCCGCCGTCCCTGTCGAATGCTTCCTTGATTTTTGCGAGGAAGGCCGACCTTATTATGCAGCCGCCTCTCCACATAAGAGCGATCCCGCCATAATTGAGGTCCCAGCCGTATGTGACCGCGGCAGCCTTCAGCAGCGTGTAACCCTGGGCATATGAAACAACCTTGGCGAGATACAGTGCGTTTTTCAAGTCGGTTATGAACTGCGCGGGATCATCCTTGAAAGATACACCGGGTCCGGTCAGAATTTTCGAAGCCGCGACCCTTTCATCTTTCATGGCGCTGAGGCACCTGGCGAAAACCGCCTCCACTATCAGAGTCAGCGGAACACCTTCGTTGAGAGCCGATATGCCTGTCCATTTGCCCGTTCCCTTCTGACCCGCCGTATCGAGTATCTTTTCAACGAGAGGTTCACCGTCCTCATCCCTGAACGCAAGTATATCCCTGGTGATCTCTATCAGATACGAGTCAAGCTCGCCCTCGTTCCATTCGCTGAACACATCGTGCATTTCATCGGCTCCGAGCCCCAGCATCACCTTCATGATCTGGTAGGCTTCGCATATGAGCTGCATGTCCCCGTACTCGATTCCGTTATGGACCATCTTCACAAAGTGGCCCGCCCCGTTGTCGCCGACCCATTCGCAACATGGCGAACCGTCCTCGACTTTGGCTGCTATCGACTGGAATATGCCCTTTACATGAGGCCATGCATCCCTTGACCCGCCGGGCATTATGCTTGGCCCCAGAAGGGCTCCCTCTTCACCGCCCGAAACTCCTGTTCCGATGTAGAGCAATCCGTTTTCCTCGACCTTGGCCGTCCTTCTGATCGTATCGTTGAAATTTGAATTTCCGCCGTCGATTATTATGTCGTTCTTGTCCAGCAGCGGCATCAGGTTGTCTATGATAGTGTCGACCGCGGTCCCGGCCTTCACCATCAGCATGACTTTCCTGGGTTTCTTCAGCATACCGACCAGTTCCGCGAGCGAATAGGCTCCCCCGATATTCCCGCCGGCCGCCCTTCCTTCGATGAAATCCGTCACTTTTTCAGTGGTTCTGTTATATACGGCAACCGAAAAGCCCTTGCTTTCCATATTGAGAACCAGGTTCTCGCCCATTACGGCAAGGCCGACAAGGCCTATGTCATATTTTTTCATAATCTTCCCTCCTGTTTTTTCCAGGGCGGGGTCTTTGGAAGATAACCGTCGAATTCCGCAATAAGACCCGCCTCATATTCCCCTTCGTATTCACCTTTGATGAACCTATCGTAAGCCTCCCCGTAAAAACGCTTCCACGAGGATTCCTCATTTCCCGGATTTATCGGATAGAACAATATTCCGTTGGCCCTCGCCGCCTTGAAGTCGCCCGGGGCGTCCCCGATCATGAGCATTTTGTTCCTGTCATACCCTTTCAAGGCCGCTATCCCGAGGTGTTCTTTTTTCGTGCCCATCTCCTGCCCGGCTATCACCTTTACAAAACCGTCGATCCCGTGTTCGTTCCACTCCCTGTCAAGGGCCTCGCCGGGAGTAGCCGAAACCACTATCACGTCGCACCCATCATTCATTTTACCCAGGCTTTCCCTCAGAAAAGGAAACGGAGGAACATTCCTGACCAGATTCGCTATGGTTTCGTTCACCGCAACGGACCAGTCCAGTGTTCTTTTCATAAGGGGCGTCGGGTTATCCCTTACCCTTGCTTCAAGCGCAGGGTTGGCAAGCTTGGTCTCGGTCTCTATCCATTTGCGCAGCTCCGCCAGGTCCGGGGCCGAAAAGCCTCTTTCAATGCATTCCGTTCTTTCGGAAAGAAGGTCGATTACATTTATAAGCGCCGGGAATCTGTTGATTCCCCGCCATTTTGAATACAGGTTCACGAACTCGGCGGCCTCGCGCGCATATTTCGATACCGGCTGCAGGTCCCAGTAATTTATTGTATTGGGGATGAAACATTCCTTGTGCTTGATTTCCATCGTATCGAACGCGCATCCGTCGCTGTCGATACCGATGAAATAATCGTGTTCCCTCCTCATGTCGTAAAGCTTTTTTGCCGGGTTGGTCATCTGTTTTCTCCTTTCTGTTTCCGGTCATGCAGCCTCAATAGGCCGCGGGTGTATATTGCTTCAGCTTCTTTTCAGCAAAGATTGGCTTGAAGCGTGCAAATCTCATTATTCCGTTCTCAAGGGGCACCCTTGCCCATTCTTCCCCTATCAGGGGCCTGGCATACTTTACAAATTCATCGGTAACATCGGTTTTGCCCGGAGCCAGCCATTCAAGCGGAAATGAACGCTCCGAGTTCGCAACAAGTTCAAGAGGCACCTTGTCGTAGTAAACCGAATAGCCGCTTCCCGGCTTTCGCAGTATGGTGGACATATATCCGCTTCCTTCCTCAAGCGCTATCCGGGCGGCTTCCCTTCCGAGCATATACGCTTCATTAAGGTCGACGACGGATGCAAATGTTATCGAGCCCCGCTGGTCGGTTCCGGGAACCTGGCACCTTGCGGCTCCCCTCACGCACAAACCCTTTTGATTGAGATAATTTGTAACGATCTGTGCAACGGTTGTCTGGCTCGCGCTGAAATTCGTATGTCCGAAGGAATCCCTTGTTTTTCCTATATCGCCTATCTCAAGGCCTTCCCCGACGACCACTATCGCACGTCCCCTGTCCCTGAGCATTTGGTTGACGTTTTCGTGGAGCTCCTCAAGCCCAAGACCCGACTCCGTCATATAGATCTGAAGAGGCATTTCCCTGCCGGGGTCCCCAAGCCTCGCCGCGGCGGGAATATATCCTATCTTCCTTCCCATCGCCTGCACTACGAGCACCGGGTCGGACGGTGATGAACCATTGTTCTCCTCATTTGCATTCTGAATGTATGAAGCCCAGTACCTTGCTACGCTTCCATATCCGGGCGTATGGTCTATAAGCTTGAACTCGCTGTCGCCCACGTCGTTGTCTATGGTCTTGGGTACTCCCGCGGCAACAAGGTCAAGTCCTCTTTCCGAAGCCAGCCGGGCTATTTTGTTCGCCGTGTCCATCGAGTCATTGCCCCCGATATAGAAAAGGTATCCTATGTCGTGGGCCTTGAAGACCTCTATTATCCTGTCGAAATCAGCCTGCCGGTCTTCCCTCAGCTTGTACCTGCAGGAACCTATCGATCCCGCCGTCGGGGTTGTCTCCAGGAGTCTGATTTCATTCTCGTCCTGGGCGCTTATATCAAGGAGCTCCTCCCTGAGGATACCTTCGACCCCATGGTAGCCCGCATAAATCCTTCCAATCCTGTCGTCATATTCCCTGAGGCCGTCGATCACGCCCCTCAACGAATTATTGATCACCGGCGTCGGTCCGCCCGACTGGGATACAATCGCATTTCTTTTCAAACCCATTGTCCATCCTCCAAAAGCCATTGGAAATATTTTAATATACCCAAACCGAAAAAGCTAACTTATATTATGCTTTTTTTCATTGCATATCTGCCAATCACGCACCTTGCAGAATAATTTTACCATCCAAGGCGCATTGCATCAACAAACCGTGAATCGACCCCGTGCGGCTCTCAACGCATGAAAGCGGCACAGGGTCGTTTTGAATCTTGTCGCATATAACAGCCGCGATGCCTGCAGCCCTTCCATCCGGCTTATTTAAATATTACCGCGGTTCCGTATACCATAACCTCCGCTGCACCCTGCGCTATATTGCTTGTCGCATAGCGGATGTTGACCACTGCATCGGCATTGAGCGATTCCGCATCCTCGACCATTCTTTTTGTGGCGATTGCGCGGGCTTCATTCAGCATCTCCGAATAGGATGTGAGCTCGCCCCCGACAATTGTCTTCAGCCCCGCCATGATATCCTTGCCTATATGCTTGGACCTGATAGTCGATCCCCGGACCAGTCTGAGCGTCTCTATCTCCTTGCCCGTGATAAAATCAGTATTTACTAAGATCATCTTTTTCCTCCTCCTTGAATTCCCTGTACCTTTGAATAAAAACATACACCATGACCGGGGCGGTAGCCAGTATCAGTCCGCCTATAAGCACCTTCCAGAACAAAGGCGAGACCGAGGTCAGTATCAGCACCGCGTACAGCACTATGAATGCTATGTAAAGCAATGCAAACACGGCGGGCAGAATCAGTTTTTTCATAACAGGCGGTATCCTTTCCTATATGTTGCCATTATATCACCAAACAGCCTTTTCATTACCCTCTGAATACCGGAATGTCAGATTATCGCGGCGAATTCATCCAGCAGTTCCGCGAACATTCTCATTCCCGCTTCGATCGGCGCGGGAGTGGACAGGTCGACTCCTGTTTTCCTGAGTATGTCAAGCGGATATCCGCTGTCGCCGGCTTTCAGGAACTCCATGTACCTGTCAACCGCGGGCTTGCCTTCCTCTTCGATCATCTTTACTATGGCCGCCGCCGCAGAAAAGCCCGTTGCATATTTATAAACGTAAAAACTTCTGTAGTAATGCGGTATCCTGCTCCATTCATATTTGATTTTTTCATCGTTCTCACAGGATGAGCCGTGATATTTGCCATTCAGTCCATGATAAACGGAGCACAGGTCGTCCCCGGACATCGGCATTCCGCGTCCATAGCTTCCATGGCATTGCTTTTCGAATTCCGCGAACATAGTCTGCCTGAATACCGTTCCCCTGAACGTTTCAAGGAAATGGTTGATAAGGTAGGCTCGTTTGCCTTCGTCCGTCGTTTTGGCCAGCATATGCCTGATCATTAGGATTTCGTTGACCGTCGAGGCGACTTCCGCGACGAATATCTTGTAACCCGAATAGATGTACGGCTGGGTGGCGCAGGAATAATAGGTGTGGAGCGAATGACCCATCTCATGGGCAAGCGTGAATATGTTGTCGAGAGTTCCCTGATAGTTTAGGAGGACAAACGGATGCGACATGTATGTTCCCCAAGAATAAGCACCGCTTGTCTTTCCCTTGTTCTCGTAAACATCGATCCAGCCCGATTCGAAGCCCTTTCTGAGAAGGGACACATATTCCCCACCGAGGGCACCAAGGCTTTCCGCGACCGTATCGCAGGCCTGTTCAAAGGTATATTTACTGTCGTCCTGAACGACCAGCGGCACGTATATGTCACACATGTTTATCTTGTCCATGCCCAGTGCCCCGGCCCTGACCTTCACATATCTGTGCAGCAATCCGAGGTTGTCATTGATTACGCCGACAAGATTTTCATAAACATCCGTCGTTATGTTGTCAGCGTCAAGGGATGCTTCCAGGCTCGATGCATACCCGCGGGCTTCGGAGTAGAATTTCATAGCCTTTATGCTTGATGTATATGCGGCCGCAAGGGTGTTCTTGTACCCGGCGTATGTGTCATAAAGCGCGTCGAAAGCCGCCTTCCTCACATTGCGGTCCTTGCTTTCCATAAATGTTATATAACGGCCCTTGGTCAGCTCGACCCTTGCGCCTTCTTCATCCTCTATCCCGGGAAATTTAATGTCGGCATTGTTGAACATCGAGAATATCTCCTGGGGGCCCGAGGTCGCCTCGCTGCTTTTTGCCAGGATTTCCTCTCCTTCGGCTGAGAGCGTGTGGGCTTTTCTCCTGAGGATTTCATT
>JAWOIG010000122.1:0-8802 GCA_046484775.1 Clostridia bacterium
CAGCCGAATGTCGCCCGGTTTCCGGTCGTTACTACGTTGTCCGCCAGGACATGAAGATTCCAGTCATACGGCAGGCTGCCGTCGACGCGATCGATCACAAGCAGCGAATCCATTTTCTTAAGATAGAAAATTTCCCTTGTCCACAAATGCTCCGGGATTTCATAAGGGTCGGGAAGATTCCTGAAATTGAACCCGGGATCCCTGTCCGGATATTCCGGCCATTCCTGCACCCTGTCGATAATCACCTGCATCCTTGCATAATCAAAATCGACGCCCGGAGTAAATTCGCAAACCCTTCCCCTGCACCAGTCGCTTTTATGGTCAATCGAAATCCTGTTGTGCCAGAAAGACTGATCGACGCAGGGGTTGTACTGTGTCCCGTAATCAACCAGCAACGGCACTCCCCGGCAGTACCAGATAAAAGTGCCTTCATCGTGGTCATAATGATTGTTGATTTCCCCCGCCTTCATTACAAGATAACCCGATCGGTCTTTCCCGCCGTCGTTTTTCATCACCACGCCGAATCCATCAAAGCTTCCACCGGCATTATTCCTCCCGATTGCAGCCGGAAGCTCCGGGTCCACAAAGGCGATTGCAAGCTTCAGCCCCGAATTATATGAAAATGGAAGCCTCATCCTGCCTCCGTCAATCCATGCCCTCATCATACGCGCGGAAAACTCCGGCATCTCCCGAAAAGTGTTTTTGGCAACCCATGCAAAGAGCGCCTGCCAGCTTTGGGTCAGGATGTTGGAAGTAGTGTCGCCAAGCGAAGGAATCATCGAGAATCCGCAGCGCGGGTCCGTCGGAGTCTGGATGTGCGCAAGGAATTCCATTGTTTCGACAAGCCGCGGATGCAAAAAGAAATTCTCAAATCCGCAATTTTTCAGCGCCGCGGCCAGAACAAGCAGATGGCTCAGCGACGCAAGATGATATGTAGGGGCTTCGGCCCATGCGCCGCCCGGATATACGCTGCGGCAAAGCTCCTTCCCTAATTCATCGGCTGCATACCTCGCCCATTCACCGGCCATGGGATGACCGTTCAGCACACAGGCGCATACGCCCAGACAAGAATACATGTCGCTGTGGAAATTCATGTTACCCCTGTCAAAACCGCTTTCCGGAGCAGGCCAATAATCCCTGTCACCGGTTATGCATGCAAGATATGCCAATGCGGCGAAAAGTCTTTCCTTATCGGATTGCCCGATTGCACCGCTTATTATATCCAGATCGATTGCCACATCCCTGAGCGGCCGCGACAGTGCAATGCACTCAAGATGAACCGACGGATATCCCATGTTGAAGAAAAAGCCAATGCGCGATGCCAGCCATTCGCCTATCCATTGAACCAGAGTGCCGGCTGTCGCCCGGTCGTCGTCGATCATGAATGAGCCTGCCAGGTCAACACCCAGAGGGGACTTCTTCTGCGCCGCCAGCGTATTCCCAATGAATTCATCACTCTTGAATTTTTCGCGAAGATTCGGCATGTCAAGCCTGTTTACAAGCACACCCGGGGAAGTCCGCACATCATAGTCGGGCTTTATGTCTGTGAACAGCTTGCCTATGCTCTGGGCGCTGCAGCATGCGGACAGCCTTTCCGCATGATAATTCGATTTTAGCTCCCTGCCTGTCTGATAATGATAATTATTATAGTTGCCGGTGAACTTAACCGGTTCAATCTCCTTAAGGTCCTCATCTTCATTTACAACGGACAGCAGCCATTCCCTGGCGCCTTCCGCGTCTGGCGCATCCAAAACCAGCCGTCCGTCGATGAAGGAGGCCATGAGCCGCATGCATTTGCCATTTCTCCACAGGGAGGAATTCACCGGCACAATATTAACGATTCCGTCGTCCGACCCGGCCGCAAGATATGTGCCTGCATTGATGTCCCAGGCATAAAAAGGCTGGAGCTTAAGCGTTTCACCTTCCTGCTCCTCAGGAGAAAATTCCACTCTTTCCCAGAAATCCTTCGAATGGTTCTTCAGCCTCGGCGTATGCAGCCTGGCCCTCGCCCTGCCGAATGTTGGGAAAAAACGCAGGGAATGGGAGACTTTGTCAGACGACACCATTCTCTCCCTTATATTGATCTGGGGAAACAAACCGTTGATCTCAATATCGACGCTTGCCAGCAGCCGGTCCCCTTTGCTGTAGCATATCCTTGCGATGCAGAACTGGCAGCCTTGAAAAACAAGCTCCGTACCGACCGAAATGTCCTTGCCGGAATCCGAAATGAAACCGCCGCCGCATAAAAATTCCCGGCCGCCCAATGTAAGTGACTCAATGAAAGCCGGCGCCCGGCCCTGCGGATACAATCCCGCGGCGGGCATTCGTATGGATCTGTCCAGCCATCTGACTGTCAGTGCCCCGGCATCATGTTCATATGTTATATATTCCTCTTGATATCCGCGGGGACCCGTGGATATTGTCTTTTTTGAATACGGCTCCAGGCTCATGGCGAAAGAAGCATAAGCCCGTCCATTCCTTCGGAATAAATCCGACGGCACGCATTCATCGTCGAGGTAAACCGATAACGAGCCGGTGTCGGCGTCATCAGGCAGCTTTGCCTCGATCAGGACCGGCTGCAGCCGCCATTGCAAGCCCAGTTTCTCACATAGTTCCATTTTCATAGCCATTATCCCGATTCCCCCCGCTTCCTTTTCCCGGCACCGGGGATCTTGCTGTTTGCCTGTATTATAGGATACCTTCCGTCGTCCTGTCAAAATAGGATGGCTCCCTTTTCCATTGCCTCCGTGAATGCCGCTCTGCCTGATGTAATCAGGAAACCATTATACGCCATTCCTTGCTGCGGCTATGTTGCGCCGTCTGCTTTTTAGAGTATAATTCTCTTATGATGGATTTTGGGAAAGCCGGTTCCGGTCTGCATATAGACTCTGATAATATAGATATCGCCGTCAATCCCCTAGGCGAAAGCAAAGCAAGCCGCCTGTTTTGCGCGGCAAGCATCCGCAGGGACTTCGGTCTTTTGGGTTTCATTTATTACTATGGAATCATACCCGTGTCCCCCGATCTTCTAATCAAAGAGGATGACTCCGAAATTGTATTGTCGGATGGGAATGAAAACGAATGGCGCCTTGACATCGCCCTGTTCGCCGAACCAGGTGCAAGGAGAATATATGACGCTCTTTATTGGCTCCCCGTGGAACAACGAATCATCGATTGCGATTTATCAAGCGGCGATGATTTCCGATATGAAATGGAAACCGACACTTTTCTCGACCATGCAACCACTGTCCGTGAAGGCCATACAGATCTTCCGGCATTCCAGAACAACATTCTATTTCGCATAGAGAACACAGGTACCGGCGAAGTATCCATAACCGACCTTGCCGTAAACGGAAGGTCATGGTGGACTTTGAAGGGAATCCTGCGTGATGCCGGCCTTTCCGATTCCGATGATTCCGAACATGAGCAGATAAAAAAACTCTGGGACTTCGCACGCAAAAAGATATCGTGCGGCAAGACTTATCAACATCTTTTCACGGGTGATATGTCAAAAATAAGCATAGTCGATTTTTTCAACGGCCTGGGCACCGGCGCATGCGGGACATACAGTTCCATGCTCGCCCTATTATGCGCGTCCCGGGGCATTCCCGCCCGCAGGGCAAGCCTTAGCGACGGCAGCCATGTCATAACCCAGGCCATGGCCGGGGATAGTGACTTTGTTCTCGATGCCTTTTATGGACCGGATGAGGAAGGCAGCGGGGTTCGAGGAAGCTTCTTTATCAATGAGAATGGACAACCCGCTTCGTATGAAGACCTTTGCCGCGACCATTATCTGGTCAACCGTGCCGGAAGACTCAGGATAGGCGAACTGGCGAGTCTTTTCGGATATCATGACAGCTGGCAGAGCAACTGGCTCAGTGAATATTCAAATAAAAGCCCCATGGGCATTACTCTCTTTCCCGGCGAGATGGTTGAGTGGCAGATGCACCCGGTTCATGCCGAGAAGGGCAATCCCGCAAGGCAGACCGGTGTTTTTCGTTTATCCGGCAATCTTGCCGGGGGCAGGTTTTTTCCAACGGAAAATCTGACGATCATGAATGATACGGCTGTTTCAGAAAATTCCGCTTCGCTGGGCTGCCGGATATCCCTTCCCTATCCCATCCATGGAATCAATGCGGCCCTTCGCCTTGCACGGGGACACATCGTTTTCGAGATAGTTACGGAGAAAGGAACCGTCCGCCGCGAATATGCCTTGAACCAGGGCGAAGATCCCATGAACATCAATATCTCTCCTGATGAAAACGACTGCGCCATCTTGTTCGACGACCTGCCGGGCAAAGCCGAATTAAGAATTCTATCAGGTGAATCAACGGAATATACCGTGGAAAGCATTGAATTTTTATTCCATGCATACGGCAAATCACTGATGTCCTTGAAAAACGGCAGCAATTCCTGTTTTCTTCAATTTTCGGACAAAGAGGGTGCGAAGCAACTGTCGTTGACGCATCGCTTTTTGGAATTTCCCGAAGCAGGATTTTCCATTCCGGGACCTCCCCGGATAACAATAGGCCTCAGCAAAGACAAAAATGGGTATGCCATGAATGTCCTGAACCTTCAGAACCGGATTCCTCAAACGTCATCGGCCGACGGGATTCTTTACGATTATATTGTATCCGATGACCCGGACTCTCTGATTCCGGCAAGCCCCGTATACCAGGGATTGACCTCCGCAATGGAAGTACCTTTGCCAAACGTCGGCCTGTTGATTTCCGGAACCGGCTATTATGCCAGGGCGCGTTCCATTAATGCGGCGGGAGCCGCAGGCCCATGGTGTCCGCCGGTTGTGTTCAGTCCCGAATTCCTGCCCACGCCCGTCTGGGACGAAACCGAGTATCTTGGCGACGGCGTCATTCTGCACTGGATTCCTTCCGACGGTTCTGATGAACCCGTCCTATATGATATTTACGGGAGCCGTGAACAGGGATTCCGGCCCTCCAAATCTCCATATGACGTCTGGATAAAAAGAACCGGCGACCCTGCCGTGTCCGTCGTATATCCCGCCAATTACATCGGAACGACTTCTTCGGCTTCCTTTGCCGTAAAATACAACGCTAGAAAGGACGCCGGTTCCTTCCCCGCACACTTTCGCATCATTCCGCATACATCCCGCCTGACCGGTTCGCCGGGCGGAATGCTTTCACTTGAAACCCCCTTCATCCTCCGGTCCTCGATAATATCGAAAACCCTGGCGAATGAACCCTATTCCTGTTTTATAACGGCAATCCTGTCGTTTGGCAGCCTTCATTTCAACCGACTGCCCGAAAAACCCATGTATACGGAATTCCTGAATAAGGAAATACCGGTATTTGAACTCGTAAAAAATCCGTCCTGGCTTGCCATCAGGCCCCATGACGGATATATTTTTGGAACTCCCGGGAATAATGACCGCGGCATACATCGAGTCATCGTCAGATGCACCACACACAAGGGAACACATTCCGTGGAAACATCCATCGAAGTAATTTGAAAATATATGCACAAACGAACCGTCTGCCGGATGACCCGACAAATCAAGGCTTGCCGAATAACTTGAAAATCCTATTTGGGCTTGCTGAATATCTAAAATGCCGTGTTATTCAGCTGTCCCTATTTATACCTGTAAATTGCTGCAGCACCTGTTGAGACGGGCATCTTATCCTTTGGCAGAATCAATACCTCACCTTTTCGCCTCAATACCAATTCAGCTATGTCATCCAGAATATCGTCACATTCGGGCTCACCTATGGCACCGTAAATAAGTGCTCCGGTATTGTAATCTATTTTCCCCGGCACTATCTTGTTTTCTTCAATTAATACCGTTTCAATGCGGCTTTCAAAGGCAGCTTTAACAACCTGTGCCAAATCCGAAGATCCCAATGATTCCGCCTCTGCATTTCCATAGGCTTCGATTATGTTGAGTATTTTTTCCGAATTGATTGGTTCAATAATCTCCATTGCTTTGCTTTTAATCTCTTCCATTTCCAATGAATCATAGGAAATGTTTATCCCTTCTTCAATTAAATATGAATTGTTGCTTAATTTCTTGAACAGCGAATGATACTCCAATAACGCAACCAGAATCAGCGGCAATTTTGACGGCTTTGAATAATTTTCCAGGACAAAGTGATCTACATATCGGAAATACTTCTCTGTGTCTTTATCAATTTCCTGCTTAACGTCTCCGTGTCCGTGGAACATGGCATTGCCGCTTGTACCCCCGTAGGATCCATGTGACAAATATGATTCGGTTAATTGTTTTCCCAGGACCTCATCCAATGTCCTTGGCGCATCCGGTATTAATTCAACCTCTGAAAAGCCATATCTATTACCCTGATAGAGAGTGAAATTATTGCGGCTCAGCCCTAGCAGCTGATAACTTTCCACAGACTGGAAAGCCTTGATTAAAGGTTTGATATGAAAACTATTGGCAACCGTGGCAAATTCCTTCACAGCACCTTGAATATTATATATTATGCACTTGTTCCGACTTGCAAGAACAGCTATCCCATCAGCTGTATTTTCCCAGAAATGCTTATCTTTTTCGAGTTCATATAACGGTTTCATGATTGAATCAATGAAACTCTTTTCATGCTTTTGGTCCAATGAGTTCTCAATAACCCGAATCAAATTTTTAAACACTATGGTGTCTTGCTTGTTTTCCGGAAAACTCCTGTGGGTCGGTTGATAAAGCGAAATGAACGGCCCTCCCTCTTCAAAAATCATTTCATTCGGAAACCGATTTGTAATCTCATATAACATGATGAACTCCTTTCTATTCTAAATGCCTTTATATATTAAAAACTTTATATTTTCTTCGTCTGAATACCTTGAATCGGCATTGATACGTCAACACTTCCCGGTCATGATTATCAAATTTGTATTCTGCGGTTCTGTGTAAAGGATACTATCATGATATTCCCTATATTTGTGTTAAGTAAACAAACCTGCAGTTCGAAAATTATCAGATACCGCTGTCTGTAAAACCGGGCTTATGGAATAACATGAATATGCCTTGCTTTATCGACTGTTTACTGTACCTTCTGACACCCGGGGCAAAAATAGATGCTTCCGCCCATATAACTTTGTTTTTCAATTATATGTCCGCACACCGGGCAGGCTTTGCCAACGGTGTATTTGCTCATTTTTGTTTTGTAGCCTCCGCTCTCGCCATATAAACCTTTTTCGGTGTCCCTGCCTCCGCCATCAACCATTTCCTGAAGAGTATTAATTATCGAATTGTACAGTGTGTCCAGGTCCCGTTCAGAATAATCCCTGAGTTTTTGTTTTGTATGAAGTCTTGCATTGAACAAGATGTCATGCAATACTCCATTGCCCAATCCCGGAATCCTTTGGCCGGCGGCAAGAAATTCCTTTGTGCTCATTTTTGTGTTTTGAAACTTATCGTACAATTGTTTGAAATACTCAAAGTCAAAATCTTTGTCCAGAGGCGAGGGTATTTCAACAGAATCAACTATATATTTATTGGTTATGCCATCCTTGTGTTCAAGCAGTATGAATCCATACATCTGTATTGACACGCTAAGCGACAAATCATTTTCAAAATCAACAAGCAACTGCCATTTTACCGGTCTTTTGGTTCCGAAATGATGCAAAGCAAAGCGCGTTCCCTCGCCAAAAACCAATGCCATGCCATTGTCGAGCTCAACAAATATTCTTGCTGCATGGTTATATGCTTTTTTTACCGTTCTGCCGGTCAATTTTGAATTATATTCACCGGGTTCTCCCGAATACCATGTAAATTTATGAGGATGCATGCCTGCAGACGCACCCACAATAACCTTGCCGGATAGTTCGGTGTTAAGTTGTTTTGATATTACTAAAGCTTCCGGGATTTCAATCATAAAAATCACCCGCCTATATATCTATTATATCATGACATGCTCTGTTTCGTATGATTTGACTATGTCTCCCCCGTTTTGCAATATGAAACGCAGCGGCTGGCACACCAAGAAATCTATTGAAAATCTTCTCTCTTTCTTGTTGAGAAATACCTGTCCCTGTTTATGTTCCTTTAATTTTCAAGATAAGCTTGAATATTTGCATATTTGAACATAAAATTTAATTGATGCTTGCCGCTGGAATGCCTGGCACTATTTTTTCATTACTGTCACTCGTGCCTTGGGTGGTATTCATCATATTGCTTATAACGGATTTAAAAAGATTTATAAACAAGAAGGTTATTGACTATGAAAAAACGATATAAGGTACTTATAGCAATTTCGGTATTTTTGGTCATTTGTATAATCGGAGCAAGTATTTTGTTTTCAAGAATTGACGCAAATCTTGAAACTCTGTCCAATTTAGTTATTACAGATGTCGATTTGTCGGAGGCGCAAAACGGCGAGTTTATCGGCAGTTATTCTTCCTTCCCTGTTTCGGCAGAGGTAAAGGTAACAATATATGAAAATCAAATACAAAAAATTGAAATACTCAAACATGACAATGGTCAGGGAGAAGGTGCCGAATCAATAATCGATGTTGTAATTGAATCACAATCGCTAGAAGTTGATGCCATATCCCAGGCGACATACAGCAGCAAAGTCATATTGACAGCCATACGAAATGCATTACTTGAAGCCGGAGCAAAACCACATTAAACCACATTGATTCCATTTTGATTCAGACAGATAAATGTGTCAACTGAGGCTGATAATTCCTTTAAGATAAAGCATATTTATAATTATACCATTGGACTTCCACCAATTCCTGGCAACCGCCCATTCCTCGGGATAGCCTTTCCATCCCCACGGTATGTTCCATGAGCCGTCTTCAAGCTGCGTT
>JAWOIG010000209.1:0-10693 GCA_046484775.1 Clostridia bacterium
CTGCTGCAGAAACTCAATGCGAAACCCGGTGGCCTGCCGCCCGAGGACGTCGCGAAGGTCGTCATCGGCGCGCTGGAGTCGCCCCGGCCGAAGAACCGTTAAAGCCTTGCTTCCCTCAATGATTGCAGCCGCCTTGTCAGGTCCGAACGCCTTTATCCCGCATTCCCCGAACATGTCGACCATGCCGAGCGCCAGCGGATCGTCCGAAGCAACAAAAACAAGGTCGATTCCTTCCCCGACCGCAAAATCCTTCATCCCAGGCAGGTCGGTGGCCTTGATGTCGATGCATCTTGCAATGGTTGATATTCCACCATTGCCCGGTGCGCAGTACAGGCTGCATTTTCTTTTGCTTTCCGACAGCTTGCGAACAATCGCATGTTCCCTGCCGCCGCTTCCAACAACCAGAATTTTCAAAACTATCCTCCGCCGACTTGTTTTTTCCCATGCGCAGGCACATCGTGTATAATGCCGCGGGCCATGGCAAAGTGCATCGGTCATTTGTTTTTGTTTATTATCTTTATTCTAAACGAACCCGTTTTTTTGTCTATGAGCTTGACCGCAAGGGAAACCCTGTTCCCCGCGTCCAATAAATTCCAGAAGCTTTCGGCGGCCGCATCAATGTCGTTGAAAAGACCGACCGCATACGGCTCCGTATGAAATGACGGCAACGGACTGCCGTCGTCGTCATAAGTGGTCATGCAATAACCGTACCCGCTGGGCATGTAATCATAGTTGTAAAAAATCCTTACGCCGCGTCCGGGGTCGTTGTCAACCGTCTTAAGTATCGATAACCTGAAACCTTTTTCCGAGGGATTTGCAATCCCCGAGATTCTTGGCGTGTAATTCGGCGGGTCGGGCTCGAATTCCCTGGTCCCGAGCGCTTCCTCGAACGACCTTCCCTTTGAAATATATTCGAATATCGTGTCAGTCTGGTCGCCGTTTGACACAATGTGGTCGTTGCCGGCATGTTTCATCGGGAAATATATGATCAGGGACGGGTCCTTCATGAGAGCCTCGTCGAATGCCCTTGTCCTGATGAATCCGTCCGACTCCTCGAAAACCCTGTTCCTGCTGTTTTCGCTCCTGCCCATGATCCAGTAGACCTGCATTATGCCTGCGCCGTCCGGCGTCCCCCCGATTACTATTCCACGCCCCGGATATGTGCTGCCCGACAGCCTGTTTTCATAAGTCTTCATATGAACACCTCAATGATGGAAGAGTCTGATTCCCGTGCATGCCATCGCGATGCCGTATTCGTCGCACGCCTCGATGACGATGTCGTCCCTTACCGAACCTCCCGGCTGAACAATGTACCTCGCGCCGCTCCTGTATGCCCTGTCGATGTTGTCCCGAAACGGGAAGAACGCATCAGACCCGAAGGATACCCCGTCCATTTTTGCAATCCATTCGGCCTTTTCCCCGTCTGACAGCTGCTCCGGGACTTCATCGAAGAATTCCTCCCAGTAAGCCCTCTCCCGGGATGTCAGGCAATCCTGCAGGTACATGTCAACCGCATTGTCCCTTTCGGGCCGCTTGATTCCTTTTTTAAATTTCAAGCCCAGTACGGCCGGGTGCTGCCGCAGACGCCATATGTCGGCCTTGTCGCCGGCAAGCCTTGTGCAGTGTATCCTAGACTGCTGGCCCGCCCCGCATCCTATCACCTGTCCGTCGGATACGAAGCAAACCGAGTTTGACTGCGTATATTTGAGCGTGATTATTGAAATGAGAAGGTCGGTGATTCCTTCCTTCGGAATGTGTTTGTTCCTTGTAACGATGTTTTCCAGATCTGCGGGACCCGGCACAAAGCCGTTCCTGTCCTGCTCGAATACAATTCCGAATATGCTCTTGGACTCCCCGGGGCCGGGCATGTATCCGGGGTCGATCTGCACTACATTGTACGCGCTGCCTTTCTTATCCATCAATATGGCAAGGGCTTCCTTTGAATATGCCGGAGCTATGACCCCGTCCGACACCTCTTTCTTAAGCAGAAGGGCCGTGGCTTCGTCCACCTCGTCGCTCAGGGCCGCCCAGTCGCCGAACGAGGACATCCTGTCCGCGCCCCTCGCCCTGGCATAGGCATTCGCCAAAGGCGACATCTCCATGTCTTCAATGAAATATGCCTTCCTCAGGCTTTCGCTCAGCGGATTTCCGATGGCGGCTCCCGCCGGACTCACATGCTTGAACGATGCGGCGGCCGGCATCCCGGTCGCCTGCCGGAGTTCCCTGACAAGCTGCCAGGAATTCAGGGCGTCCATGAAATTTATATATCCCGGATTCCCGTTGAGCACCCTTACCGGAAGCTCGCCCTCCGTTCTCAGCCCCGCATTGCCCTGATGCGGATTGCAGCCGTATTTCAGCTTTAAATAACCCATCCCGGTCTCCTTTATCTTATTGCAATGCCCTCGCCTTCGGCGACGGTTCCTATTACATGGCCATTGAATTCGCCCGCCATTGCATCGGCTTCATCCCTTGCGGCGCATATGACAAGCCCGATTCCCATATTGAATGTGTTGAACATGCCCGTGCGGCCGACCCCGCCGAGCTCCGCCAACAGTCGAAATACCGCCGGAACCGGCCAAGAGCCTTCGTCGACGACAGCCATGAAGCCTGACGGCAGCATCCTTGGTATATTCTCTATGAATCCGCCGCCTGTTATATGCGATATCCCCTTGATGTCGTACTTTTCCTTTATCGCCTTGATTTTGTTGACATAGATTTCCGTGGGTTTCAGCAACTCTTCGCCGATGCTTCCCTCGATGCCTGCATATCTTTTGTCCAGGTCTTCCTTTGTGTCCCCCAGGATTTTTCTTATCAGTGAAAACCCGTTGCTGTGAACGCCCGATGACGGTATTCCGACAAGCATGTCGCCTGAGGATATCCGGCTGCCGTCTATTATTTCATCCTTTTCCACTATGCCCACGCAAAACCCTGCAAGGTCGTATTCATCCTCCGGATAGAAACCGGGCATCTCGGCCGTTTCTCCGCCGATCACGGCGCACCCCGCCTGCACGCAGCCGTCTGCGATTCCCTTGACTATCTGCTCGATCTTCTCGGGGTGATTCTTGCCGCATGCGATATAGTCAAGAAAAAAGAGCGGCTCGCCGCCGCTGCAGGCTATGTCGTTCGCGCACATCGCTACGCAATCAATGCCGACCGTGTCATGCCTGTCCATCGCAAACGCAATCTTCAGTTTGGTCCCCACGCCGTCGGTTCCCGATACGAGCACCGGCGTTTTGTATTTTGTTAAATCGGGCATGAACAGCCCGCCGAAACCGCCGATTCCGCCCATGACCCCAGTCCGGGCGGTTCTTGCTATATGCTTCTTCATAAGCTCGACCGACCTGTACCCCGCCTCGACATCCACGCCGGCTTTCTTATATTCATTCATCCGCTAATAATCTCCTTATCCGCAGGAATTCTTTTCTGTTTCAAAAGGCACTTCCATGCAGTAGTCGCCGTCAAAGCATGCCGTGCAATAGTCGCATTTGGTCCCCCCCGCCGATTGCAGCAGTCCTTCCAGCGAAAGATACCCAAGGCTGTCCGCTCCGATGAGCTCCCTTATGGCTTCCACGCTGTTGGAGGAAGCCACCAGCTGCTTCCTGGTCGAGGTGTCGATCCCGAAAAAGCAGGGATATTTGTATGGCGGCGAGCTGATCCTCATGTGGACTTCCTTTGCGCCATCCTTCTTCAGCATCTGCACTATCTGCCTTGTGGTGGTTCCCCTTACTATCGAATCGTCTATGAGCACGACCCTCTTACCCGCTATTTCGCTTCGGATCGGGTTGAATTTGATCGAGACGCCGGAATCCCTCTGGCTTTGCTCCGGCTGTATGAAGGTTCGCCCGACATATCTGTTCTTGATCAATCCGTGGCCGAATTGTATCCCGCTTTCCCTCGAGAATCCAAGTGCAGCGTCAACTCCGCCGTCGGGGGTTCCGCAGACTATATCCGCCTCCACGGGGTATTCCCTGGCCAGTATCCTGCCTGCCTCGACCCTTGTCTGGTGCGAGCAGATACCGTCGATTATGCTGTCCGGCCTGGCGAAATATACATGTTCGAATATGCAGAGTTTCTTGCATCCTTTTTCAACCGTAAGGTGAGATTCCAGGTTGCCCTCATGGTCTATGAGTATGATCTCTCCCGGTTCCACATCCCTTATGAAATCCGCTCCTACGGCATCCAGCGCACAGCTTTCGGAAGCAATCACATAGGAATTCTTTATTTTGCCCAGGCACAGGGGCCGTATGCCGAACGGATCCCGCATGCCTACCAGCCTGAGCGGGGTTAACATTGTTATCGCATATGAACCCCGGATGTCCGACATGACTTTCTTCAGAGTGTCGGCGATATTTGAATTCAGGACCCTGTATCTTGAAATGAGGTTAGCTATGACCTCAGTGTCGTTTGTCGACTGGAATATGGCGCCCTGGCCCTCGAGCTCGTCCCTCAGCTCCGCCGCATTGACGAGATTGCCGTTGTGCGCTATGGCCATGTTTCCGTTCTTATATCTAAGGACCAGGGGCTGGGCGTTCTGGATTTCGCTTGCACCGGTCGTCGAATACCTGACATGTCCAATGGCGACCGAGCCTTCAAGCTGGTTAAGGATCACCTTGTCGAATACTTCATGGGCGAGGCCCATGTCCTTGTGGCATAATATGGTGTTGTCGTTCCTGACTGCGATGCCGGCGCTTTCCTGGCCTCTGTGCTGCAGTGAATACAAGCCATAGTAAGTAAGCCTTGCGACATCGAAATTGTCGTTGTTGATGATGCCGAACACTCCGCAGGCTTCCTTCATCTTTTCCATTGTAAAGTCGTTCATTTCATACCTGTGTTTCTTTTTTGATCATATCCTGAAGGCCGTTGTTCTTTCTGGCAACGCCTTCCTTCATCTTTTCTTTATAGGCGGCCAGCTTGTCTGACAGCGGCTTGTATCTGACTGCGAGAATCTGCACGGCCAGAAGGCCTGCATTGACGGCTCCATCAACCGCAACGGTAGCCACGGGTACGCCCGGGGGCATCTGAACGATGGAAAGAAGGGAATCCATTCCGTCCTGGAGCGACGATTTGATCGGAAGGCCTATTACGGGAAGCGTAGTGAAGGCTGCGAGCACACCCGGAAGATGCGCCGCCTTGCCGGCCGCTGCAATTATGACGCCGACTCCGTTATCAGAAGCCGATTTCGCAAGTTCGGCAGCCCTTTCAGGCGTTCTGTGAGCCGAGCACACCTCCGCTTCGAACAAAACTCCGAAATCCCTCAGCACCCCTAGACAATCCTTTACGACCGGATAATCCGAATCGCTCCCCATGACAACCAAAACCTTGGGTATATCAGCCATAATTCCTCCGGACAGAATCCGTCCGCAAACGTCTTCCGTCATTTTCAATCAATATCAATGCCTCCATTTATGCACCAGCCGAACCGGCGCAGGACACATCCGTAAAATATGTCCCGATATAAAAAACAGGGTGTCTACAAGCAAAACACCCGGCCACGATCCGGTTGATTCACTCATAGTCGGATGGTTTGCGGCCACCCGGTAGAAACTCTTGCGCCCTATCCGCAATATTATATGAGCATTATTTTCAATACATGCAAATACTAACAAACCCCCCCTTCTTTGTCAATCCGCCAGACCAAGCAAAAGTGGGGAAATTGTCCCTGGTGGGGAAATTGTCCCTGGGATGATTCCCCACTTTCCGGGGATTTGTCCCTGGGATGATTCCCCACCCTGGGATGATTTTCCGTTTTTTCGGGCAAGGATTGCTATAGTCATCTTTACCATTGCGCGGGGGGCGGTTTTTTTGTATAATGTCATCAAACCTCATGACGGCGAAAGGGGGGCTTTAGGATGATTGAAATAACAAGGGTGGTCAGAAGATAGCAGGACATTCCATATTCTTTATGAATGTCCGGTGACCCGTTTGCCGATGACAAGCATATAACTTAATAAAACTTTACTTATGTTTTTGCATTATCTTTGCAAACGGACTTTTATTTGGAGGTTCAGCATTGGAATATAAAAACGGAGCCCAGGTATTGCCTGCGGGACTATTGGAACAACTGCAGGAATATGTCCGGGGAGAAATAATCTACGTGCCCATACCCGATGACAGCCATCTCGGCTGGGGATGCAGGAACGGCACAAAACAGATGATTAAGAAAAGGAACGGCGAGATTTACTCGAAATACAAACAGGGAGCCACAATCGACGGACTGGCTTCCCTGTTCAACCTTTCCCATGAAAGCATCCGTAAAATCATCTACAGGGAAAGGAATGCATAGAATGAAAACCGCCGCGTCAGATTTCTGTCGCGGCGATTTCCCCTGTGAATATATATTTACAGGAGCCCCTGCCCCTGGGATCAAGCGTATATGCCGCCCCTGAAAAGCGGATCGGCATAGTCGATTTCCCTGAATTTCCGGTAGTCTGGCGCTTCCTCCCCATTTATCATCGTTATTGAATAAAGCCGCGCATCCCGCGCCTTTACCTTGAAACGCAGCGAGGTGTTTATAAGCGCATCCATTTTTGGTTCATTTTTCCATTCAAGCTGAATCCTGAGGCCATCCGTGGTCACGGGAACTGAATTCTCAATCTCAAATCCCTTGATCTGATGTCCGTCTCCATCGCAGATTCCAATCCTGATCTCTCCTTTTGATGCATCGGCGTTCATCATGAATCCGGGTTTTTCTATCGCAAAACGCCTGGTCAGCAATTCCGCAGGCTTTTTGCCCGCCTCCATATAAACGAATCCGTCCGGCCTGAGCGCCGCCATGCCAATCCTCTGCGATACATCCGATGAATAAGGAGGCTTGTGCAAGAAATTCATCCCGGAATAATAGAAACGGATTTCATCCTCAAGATACACTGGAGTGGATGAAGGCATTATCATTCCACTATCCCACTGTCCGTTTCCACCGGTCTCAATGAACCGCTCATATGGAAAAGCCTCGTGCCAGCAATACCCCCCCCTGCTGTAAGCAAGTCCGATGTCCATGCTTCCGTCCATCTTGCCCCATCCGTCAAGGTCATCCTCGAAGGTATTATAGTACGACACCTCCCCAATGATATATGCACCGTAATAGGATATCTGCATCCCGTAGATCTGTGTCTGCATACTTTGACCGGGCCCCGGCTCCATCACGAGCACTGGGTCGGTCCAGGTCTCGAAATCATTGCTGGTGCTCAGCCAAACCCTTCTGTCGCCCTTTACTTTCCTCATGGTGGCCATGTACATCCCGGTTTCCGGATACCGCATGAGCCCGATATGGCTGTCGCTGTCGGCTGCAATCGCAGAATCACTGAGAATCTTCCAATGGATGCCATCGGGCGACACATAAGAGCACACCCGCGGAATTCTGCCCGGCCTAACAAGGAATTTGTATCTTCTTTCCGGATTTTCTTCATTCATATCCAGGATTATACTCTGGCCCCGCACATCATGGGTTTCATCAAGAACTATGTTAGTGCCCGGAACAATCCCGGCATCGGGTTTCACCCATTTCAGGCCGTCGGATGATTCCGCATGGCAAAGATATGCGATCGGCTTGTCCCCCCCGCCGAAAGTCGGATACCACATCATGTATTTGCCTTGAATTTGATTGAAGATTACTGTCCCATACATGGATGTTCTTGCGAATTCATGCGGTTTTTCCGGTGAAAGAAAGGGGTTTCCAATGTACTTGACAGGTCTCCCCTGGATTCTCGAAAAACCCCTGGCGTACTCATACGGCAAGTCATCGAAGAACATGAATTTCTGTGTTTTTATTTTAGTCATAAAATCCCCGGTCTATATGTAATACAAGTCCTTGGACTCGAATTCAGCATCGCATGTAAGGTTTATCCCAAGATTTCTGAAAACCGCTTCGTCGGGCGGGTTGATCATATGGGTGGAGTGCGCCTCGCACCCCTTGAGTTCCCCGAGCTTGGCCAGCGCAAGCTCCGCATTGCTGCCTTCAACAGCGCTGATGCTGAGCGCTATCAGCACTTCCTCGGCGTCCAGCACAGGTTTCCTGCTTGAAAACGAGTCTCTTTTCAGCTTGATTATGGGTTCAAGAATGCCCGGTTCCATAATATGCATATCCTCGGGCAGCCCTGCAAGGTATTTGATTGCATTGAGAATCACACCGGCATATGCATTCATCAGGGATGAATTCTTCCCGGTTATTATTTCGCCCTCCATGAGCATTATGGCCGCCCCCGTTGACTTGGATCCATTTGCCCCATTGCCCTTGAACGCCGCTTCCCTTGCAGGCAGCACTACTTTCCTGTTCTCCATGGACAGGCCAAGCTCCTCCATGATAAGGCGGTTTCTTTTGGGAACCTCCTCATCCGCAAAGCCTTTCTCGTATTCACACTTGCTTATGAAATACCTTCTGATCACTTCCTGTTTCGACGCTTCCCTGCACACCTCGTCGTCGGTTATGCAAAAACCCGCTCTGTTTACCCCCATGTCGGTCGGCGACTGGTATATCGACTGCTCTCCTGTAATTTTTTCTATGATTCTTTTTACTACGGGAAATATTTCTATGTCCCTGTTGTAATTCACTGTCGACTCCCCGCGGTTCACAAGATGAAAATGGTCGATCATGTTCTTGTCATTCAGGTCGGTCGTGGCCGCCTCGTAAGCGATGTTCACCGGGTGCTTAAGCGGAAGATTCCATATGGGGAATGTCTCGAATTTCGAATACCCGGCGCTGACGCCTCTGAGGTTCTCGTGATACAGCTGCGAAAGGCAGGTGGCCAGCTTGCCGCTGCCCGGTCCGGGGGCTGCCACCACGACCAGCGGTTTTTTGGTTTCTATATATGTGTTTGTGCCATATCCGTTTTCACTGACGATAAGGTCCACATCCGTCGGGTAACCCGGAGTATGGGTATGGACATAGGTCATGATTCCGCGTCTTTCGAGTTTGTTCCTGAACATTTCGGCTGCGGGCTGCCCGGTGTATCTGGTGATGACCACACTGTTTATGTCCAGATCCCATTCCCTGAGGTCGTCTATCAGCCTCATGACGTCCATGTCGTATGTTATGCCGAAATCCGCCCGTATTTTCTTGCTTTCTATAGCGCCGCCATAAACACAAATGATTATCTCGGCCTTTTCCTTAAGCTTATGGAGCAGCTTTACCTTAGCATTCGGATCAAATCCGGGAAGAACCCTTGACGCATGATAATCGTAAAAAAGCTTTCCCCCGAACTCGAGATAAAGCTTGTTGTTGAATTTTTCCACCCTTTCGAGTATGAATTCAGTCTGTTCCCTTAAATATTTTTCATGGTCGAAGCCCGTCCCCATATATCCCCCCATATGTGTTTTCATTCATCTCCTTACCATGATACCAAAGAAAATGCTTTTTTAGGATTTTTTATTCCATTAACTGAAATATTATTACAATAAGTCTGCAAATAAGCTACAATATGTACTATCAATATAAGCGGAGGACTTAATTATGATGACTGGCCTGGAACGAGTCGCCAATCAGCTCAAGCGCAAACCCGTCGATAGGATTGCGGTTTATGAGCATTTCTGGTCGGATACCCAGAGGGAGTGGGAAGCCAGGGGCCAGATCCCTCCGAATGTGGATTTCGCCGATTTCTTTAATTTCGACATGGATCTTCAGTCTGCAGTTTCCATGGTGGCCGACATTGGGTTCGTACCCGTCGTCCTGGAGGAAACAGACGAAACAATCCTCAGACTCGACGGCAACGGCGCAACCCTCAGACAGCATAAGCTGCATTCCTCAACTCCTGAACACGTAGACTTTTCCGTAAAGGACCGGACGGTATGGGAGGAAAAGATCAAGCCGTTGCTGGTTCCCGACAGAAACCGGATTAATTTTGAGAAATACAGGGAACGCAAGCGGATAGCGAAAGAAAACAACAGGTTCTTTTTCTTTGCGGGAATAAATGTCTTTGAGCTCATGCACCCTGTCTGCGGACATGAATACATGCTGATGGGCATGGTGCTCGATCCCGACTGGGTCAAGGACATGGTCCACACCTACAGCCGCCTGATTGTGTCTCTTCAGGAAATACTGTTCGCCGAGGAAGGTTATCCGGATGGTATTTGGTTCTACGAGGATATGGGATTCAAGGAACGGCCCTTCATGTCTCCCGCCATGTACGATGAAATCATAAAGCCCGGTCACAAATACACAATAGATTATGCCAAAAGCATCAGCAAGCCGGTGGTGATGCATTCATGCGGCTATGTCGAACCCCTGATACCCGGCATGCTTGAAGCCGGCATAGACTGCCTGCAGGTAATTGAGGTCAAGGCCGGGATGGATCTGTTGAGAATATATAAAAATTACGGCGAAGTGCTCTCGCTGATGGGAGGTATCGACGTAAGGACACTTTACTCGAATGATTTCGACATCATAAACCGCGAGCTCGAATCCAAGATTCCGATAGTAAAGCAAAACTACGGCTTCATACTTCACAGCGACCACTCGATACCCAACACAGTGAACTACGAAAGCTTCAAATACTTCATAGAACGCGGCAAACAGCTCGGCACATATTAAAACTCGAACAGCTGCCTTTTTCAAACAGTTGCCTTGGGCAATTGTTTGATTTTTTTGCTGTTTTTTGACGTCGATTGACTCAATCATTGTTTCCAATAATGCATAATAAGGCTTTATTTAGCTGATTGTTGTTTTTCCTCCGCAGACTTTTCAAACAGTTGCCTTGGGCAA